>JAMCXE010000023.1:332-8700 GCA_023474975.1 Patescibacteria group bacterium | reverse complement strand
GCGCTTTGGTCTGGAAGACGGCGTAACTCATACACTCGAGGAGGTTGGTAAAGAATTTGGCGTGACTCGTGAAAGGATCAGGCAGATCGAAGCCAAGGCTCTTACCCGTATTAAGACTCACGATAAGGCTAAGATGATAGAGGGGTATTAGAAGGCTGAAAATAGGGCAATGCAATATCTGAAAAAAAGTATGAAAATCAATAAGACTATCTTAATATTAGTTTTTGGAACGCTATTTTTTGCCGGTTCTGTTTTTGCGCAGACAGACAATTCACAAATAATAAAAAAACAAGATATAACCGCAAAAGATTTGGGAATTACCAGTCCGGGAATATTACCGGGCAACCCATTTTATTTTTTAAAGGATTGGAGCAGGGGAATTCAGGATACTTTAACCTTCGATCCGGTAAAAAAAGCCGAGCTTCAGTTGGACGTTGTGAACCAAAAAGCTGTTGAGATCAAAAAATTAAAGGATTTTTTGCCGAGTAGTTCCAAGAATCTATCCGAGGCTTTGGATGATTATCGGGGATCTATCGATTCTCTTGGGCAAAAAGCAGGGGATGTAAAGAACAGTTCGGTTCCGGAGATGAGCGTTTTTTTGGATAAATTATCCGGAAGTCTTATTAAGCATATTCAATTATTTTCACAGTTAAAATCTGGAACTGGTGATGTGATAAAAAATAAATTATCCGCCCTTCAAGGAAAAATTGCCGAGCTCATTGTCAAGGTTTTGTCTGCCAACGAAACTCCAGACCAATTCAGGGGTCAGCTTGAACGAATAGTTAGGGATCAAGACAGCGGAGCATTTAAAGAAATTACGATCGCTGAAGTCTTGGATAGATTAGATGAAAAAACATTTGAAGAAAATCGTCTTGGTCTATTAAAGGTGCAAGAAAACCTTCTTCTTAAATTTCAGAGTCGTTTACAGTCCGAAGATTTTAGCCGGGCTTTATCGGAGATAATGCCTCAGCTTCCGGGCGATCCTGTACGTAAAATAAAGATATTGGACGAGATAAGAGAGGGCATATCCGATAATAATATTAAAAATAATCTGAATATCATTAGGCAGGATCTTTTGCAAAAAGCCGTAGATTCAAAAGAAATTAGAAAACCCGAAGTAGAAAGTATAATAGATCAAGCTAATGCATTGATCTCCGATCTTTCAAACACAATAGCTTCATCGTCTATTCCGAAGAGTGCTACGATATCCGGTTTGGTAAGCAAGGCGAGTTTTAATCTGATCCAAGCGAAACAAGCCCTAGCTCTTGATAATTACGTACAGGCGTTCGGTCAAGCATCCGCGTCCATTTCCGCCGCTAATTATGCGTTAATAGATATAGATAAATTTAACGGTCATTATGCAGAAGACGACCTTACAAATTTAAAACAATATCATGACGAATTGGCTTCGCAGATCGACAATGCGGAGCTGAATGCGTCTAGTACTCCGGATATTTTTAGCGCTATGAGCACATCCGAAATTGATATAGCTAAGATATCCGATCTGGTTAAAAAGAATCCTAAGGCTGATACACTGATCTCGCTTATTAAGGAGGCCAAGCTTTTACTTTCTTGGATAGATAATCAGCTGGCCGACCTATCTCAAGCAAAAAAATCTTAGCAGAGTGAGCAATTTTATTGACCTTCCGCCGAATGCGGATCCGCTTATTGCGGAAAAATGGAAGAAACTATTAAGCCGCGCCTGGCTTTTTAAACTTGTTCCTTTTGTAGACATGGTTTTAGTGGCCGGATCTATGGCGATAGGAAATTTTAAAGAAGAATCTGATTTCGATGTTATCGTCGGAGCGAAGAAGGGAAGAATTTTTACGGCAAGATTTTTTTGCTATTCGTTTTTCGGTATATTCGGTTGGCGAAGAAAAAAGGACGCGGATCATAGATCGTCGAAAGATAAATATTGTTTCAATCATTTTGTAACCCCGGAAAGATATTGCCTATCAGAACCTTACAACGAATACTGGAAAAAGCTCTATGCTTCGCTTGTTCCCATCTACGGCGAAAAAGAAAAAATCCAGAGTTTTTATGATGCCAATGCAGGGTGGATGACAGACAGAAAAATATATAGCAAAGATGCGCGGCATCGGTATCCAAAGCCTGGTTATATAAAACTATTTTTGGAAAAAGCTCTTGATGATAAATTCGGAGATTTTTTTGAGGATCGGTTAAAAATTGCTCAGATTTCAAAAATAGAAAAAAGTTTGATCCGCCAGCTGGCGGACGAGAAGCAGTATAAGCCGAGGATAGTTTTTAACGACAACGAGTTAGAATTTCATCCGGATACAAAGCGTATTGAAGAGATGTTGAATAAAAAAGATATTTAAGCATATACTTGGAGTAGAAACTTGATATTTTAAGGGGGTGGTAATATGAATCGGCGCGGCCTTCGGAAAAGAGATAACGTGGCTGAAATGATCATGAAAGAAGTTTTGTCGGAGATGCATAAAGACGGAAAAATAGCCGGATTCATTCATAGCAAGAGAAGCGATGATTACGACGTAATGGGTATAGACTTCATGCTTTTTTTGAACAATGATCTGGCCTTGCCAATTCAAGTTAAAACATATTCGCGAAATATTAAGCGGTGTTTGGAAAAACATTGTCGGCTCCATCCGCTTATAAAATTCGTGATCTTTGTAAAGATCGGTTTTTATAACCGCCGTCCGGAAACAGCCGCTCATTATCTTGAAAAAGAAATTGAGGGGTTTATAAAGCAATGCTTATCCCGCCAATGAAAATTTGGCGGGATTTTTTTATTGCTATTGAATAGTTTCCAAATAGAGGTATATGCTTTAAATAGAAACTTAAAATTTAATACAGGGCTATCTGATAAAGTAAAGGGGGATTTATGGAATCCGATGACAGAGGCAGGAGAGCTGAGGAGGTGGTGGGTCAGGTCTTGGCCATAATGGAAAAGGAGGGGCTGATAGCCGGCTCTTATCGGAATAAGCAGCACGGTGAAGTGGATGAGCTGGGAATAGATTTCCTGGTTTATATGAGGAATGGCCTTATTTTGCCCGTGCAGGTAAAAGCTGCTTCTAAGGATAACGAGAACCGCCGCTGCAAACATCTTAAAAAACATCCCTACGTGCCGTTCATGATCTTTGTAAATCTTGAACTGCATAAGGTTCGCCCGGAAAAAGTAATGAACGATGTTCTGGAAGAACTTAGGGGTTTTTTGAGAACCAGATAAAAAAATATCCCGCCGAGAAATTGGCGGGATTTTTTTATTTTATGGAAGAATATTTATGTTCGACATAGATTATCCGCCACCAATATCTTCCGGCCGCAAAACCCCATAGGGCTCCGAGCAGTAAAAATCCGATCAGAAAAATAAGGTATGGGGGATAGCCGCCATATCGGACCACGTTCTTATCGGAATGCATTAGTATCAATAAGAATTGTATCGCGGCGAGTACAAAATAATTTATCAATATTCCCAGTACGGATGTGGTGATAAGATAAACGATGTGTTTGGGTTTTGTGGCTTTTAATGGTTTTTTGATAAACATATTTTTATAATTTGAATGAGGTTATCTATATTTTGGCAAAATCGATATAGCCCCGTTCAGTGTCGGTGTGTATGAGTTTTACTTGCAGCGTATCTCCGACATCAACACCGGTTTGCCCTTGCGCCAATAGTCCTTCCACGTGCGGATGTAATGTGCGGACGAATGTTCCGTGATCGGTAACACCTGTCACGACTGCGTCGAACGTGTTTCCAATACGATCGCTCATTACCATTGCCGCGATGCGTTTTGACATGTCGCGTTCGACTTTATTTGCGGCATCTTCTTTTAGGGTGCAATTTCCGGCGATAGCTATTAATTCTTCGTCTGTGTATGGCGTCACTTCTCCGGCTAACACCGATTTTATCAATCTTTGGGTGACGATATCGGCAAAGCGTCTGTTTGGAGCGGTGGAGTGCGTATAATCTTGTATCGCTAGTCCGAAATGTCCGACTTCCTTGTCTCCGGCTTTTTCTAGGATATATTCGCCGGGGCCCATTAGTTTGATTATTGACAGCGAAAGATCGGAAAAGTGTTCGGGATCCCTGGCTTTATATTCTATAAGAAAATTATTTAGCTCCTTGCTCGACGGTTCGGATGGTAGTGAATATTTTTTATCCGCTGCCAGTTGTACGATCCTGTCCCAACGTTTTGGGGTTTTTACAACTCTTCTTAGCGAGGAGGTTTTTTTGAGCGTATCGGCAACTACGCTGTTTGCGGCAATCATAAAATTTTCTATCAGATCCGTGGCACGGTTTTTTTCTTGGTTTATGATGTCGATTATCTTTTCATCTTTAAGAACCGGTTGTATCTCTATGGATTCAAGATAGAGCGCTCCGTGTTCATGGCGCCGGCTATTTAATAATTGTGCGACTTCGTCTTGGAGCTTTAGTTGCTTCTGCAGATCTTTTGAGCCGGATATCTTTATTGAATTGGTAGTTTCGTTTTTAAGCCATTGGCCTACGGAATTATAGGTGAGTTGAGCGTGATTGCGAATAACAGCTCTGTATACATTTCCGGAGATGAGCGTTCCGTCTGTTTTTACGGTAAACTCTATAACAATGCTTAGTTTATCCGCGTTTTCTATCAGCGAAGTTTCATTGTATGAAAGTTCTTCCGGTAGCATCGGGAAATTTATAATACCCGCATAAACGGTAGTGGCTTCTTCTGAAGCATAATTATCAATAGGTGAATTTTTACGCACAAATGCATCTATATCTGCGATGGCTACGGACACCTTAATATCTCCATCCCGCAATCGCTCCGCGAATTCGACCTGATCTATATCCCGAGAAGTATCGTTATCTATCGAAGACCATAAAAGATCTCGAAGGTCGCGAATATCATTGTCCGGCACTACCTGCGGTTGATGCATTTTTAATTCCAATAATTGTTGTCGTGTTTGCGGGGGGAGATCGGGATTAAAACCGCGAGCGCGCATAATTTTTTTGGCTACTGTTAAAAGATATGCGCCATAAGATTTTTTTGTATCCATAAAATATCCGGAACCATTATCATTATTTTTTTCTTTTCGTATATTTAAGTATACCTATTTTTATTTTTTCATTTCAAACTCATAAATATCTATTTTTTTTCCCCTCATGCTATAATATAAAAATTACAAGCACAAAAATACGGGATAACTAACTATATGTCTTCTTCTATTATTATCCTCAAAAAAAGGATAAGGGGTTTCACCCTCATAGAACTCCTTATAGTCATAGGTATTTTAGCTGTTTTAGCCACAGTCACCCTCTTAGTCCTTAACCCCGCCCAGATGGTAAAGCAGTCCAGGGATAGCAACAGAATGACAGAGATCCAATCTATAAACCAAGCTCTCCTTATGTATCAAGCCTTCGGAGGGGATACTAACAATATGGGCACCCATGGAACTGTCTATATCTCCATCCCAAGCACAAATACAGACTGCGGCTATAGCGAAGGAAATCCCTTAGGTCTGCCGTCTCTTTCCGGAGGCTATCTCTATCACTGCTCAGACTTCACCCACTACAGAAACATAGACGGCACGGGTTGGATCCCCGTAGATCTCACTTCCGTCCAATCCTCAGCCGGAACTCTCTTCTCATCCTATCCCATAGATCCCATCAACACCGTACCTGGCGGCCTCTATTACACCTATATCCCAGGCTCCTGGGCTCTTTCCGCTACCATGGAATCAGACAAATATCTCGCCGCTAATGCCGCTAATGACGGGGGATCATCAGCTACCAGATTTGAACTTGGTAATAATTTGGCTTTGGATGTGAATTTGACTGCTCCTACTTGGGCTTGTGGTAATACTCTTGTAGATTCCAGAAATAGTAAGTCTTATGCTACCGTCTTAATTGGTTCTCAGTGCTGGATGGCTCAAAATATGGATTATGATAATGGCTGCTCCACGAAAACTTGGGTAAACTCTACCGACGTAGGCTGGTGCGGATACTACACAGGAGGTCCATATCCTAATGAAGGACTTCTTTATCAATGGTCTGTGGCTATGAATGGATCCGCTTCTTGTAACGGCACAGGCGCACCACCTAATGATGTCTGTTCGTCTCCTGTTCAAGGAATATGTCCGACCGGTTGGCACATTCCAAGTCATTATGAATTAACCACTCTAGAAAGGGCTGTTTGCACCTCAGGGACTTGTGCTACAGATTTTCCGTATGACACCACCACAACTGGCTGGAGAGGAACCGATGAAGGAACCAAATTAAAGGTTGGGGGTTCGTCTGGTTTTAACGGTATTATAGGTGGCTACCGCGATAGTGGGACCGGCAATTTCTACAATGAATCGACCCAATTGTTCATCTGGTCTTCGACTGAGAGCGGCAGCAATGCTTGGTTACGGAGTGTAAACTCCAGTAACTCTTCAGTGTTCCGGACCACAGATGCTAAGCCCTTCGGGTTTTCTGTCCGCTGTCTGAAGAACTGATTCTCGGTTTTTGACTTTTGGGTTATTTTCATAATGACGGGTGATGGACATCTTAGTGTTTACATATTAAAGCCCAGCCATTTTTATAATTATTAGCACTCTTGACGCTGGATTGCCAATAAATTAAAATAATGTAGTCGTAAATTAAAAAAGAACTAACGACAAACGACCGACAACTAACGACAAAAAATACTCTGAAAATGAGTTGTAAGTCGTAGGTTGTAAGTTGTGAGTCATGAAGTATATGAAGTTAAACTTAAAACCTTTAAATGACCATCTTTTTATAGAGCCGATAGCAGAAGAAAAAATAACTAAATCCGGAATAGTTTTGCCCGAATCGGCGGAAAAAGAAAAACCGATCAAGGGCAGGGTCGTGGCTGCGGGTCCGGGAAAAATGGACGAAAAGGGTAGTAGAATAAAAATGTCCGTGAAAGTTGGTGACGAAGTGCTTTTCAAAAAATACGGCCCGGACGAAATTCAGATAGATGGCAAAAAATATTTGGTCGGAGAAGAAAGCGATATTTTAGCAATAATCAACTAATATAAGTTCTATTTGCAATAATGTTCGAGGTGTTGGAAATGTAAAAAAATCGAACAAGTGAAGCGATCGAGCGAGCATAACAACTTAAACATTTAAAAATATGGCAAAACAAATTTTATTTAATGATAAGGCGAGAGTTGCTTTAAAAAAAGGAATAGACAAATTAGCGGAAGCGGTGAAGATGACACTTGGTCCAAGAGGCCGCGCCGTTGTGATTGAAAAGGGATACGGAGCGCCCCAAGTTACTTTTGATGGCGTCACCGTTGCTAAGGAAGTAGAGCTGGAAGATAAATTTGAGAATCTTGGCGCCGAATTTTTGAAGCAGGCCGCCGACAAAACAAATGATGGAGTTGGTGACGGTACGACCACCGCTGTAGTTTTGGCACATGCCTTAATTGATGCCGGAGAAAAGTCTATTAAAGATAAAGGTTTTAATGTCATTCAGCTTGCCGAAGAATTAAAAAAAGGCAGCGAGGAAGTGATAAAAGCGCTTGAGTCCCAGAAAGAACTGATCAACGATAATAAAAAAATAGAAGAAGTGGCCACTCTTTCCGCTAAAGATAGGCATATTGGCGCTTTGATAGCGGAGGTGATGGGTAAGGTGGGCAAGGAGGGCGTGGTAACGATCGAAGATTCAAATACGGTTGGCAATTCCTATGACTTAGTTGAGGGGATGCAGTTTGACCGCGGATATGTGTCGCAGTATATGATCACCAATCAAGAAAGAATGGAATCGGTTTTGGATAATACGTATATTTTGGTAACTGATAAAAAAATAGGATCTATCAATGAGCTTTTACCGCTCTTGGAAAAAATGATACAGGCGGGAAAGAAAGAGCTGGTTATCATTGCCGAAGATCTTGAAGGTGAAGCGCTAGCTACTTTAGTTCTAAACAAGCTTCGCGGAATATTCACTGTTTTGGGCGTGAAAGCTCCCGGTTTTGGCGACAGAAAAAAAGAGATGTTGCAAGATATTGCGGTTGTTACCGGAGCTGCTTTTATTTCCGAAGAATTGGGCAAGAAGCTGGAAAACGTGGAAATTGCCGAGCTTGGTCAAGCGAAGCGTGTTGTTGCCACTAAAGACAATACAACTATTGTCGGCGGCAAGGGAGATAAAAAAGAAATTTCTGAAAGAATAGCCCAGCTCAAAGCGCAACTTAAAAAGACGGATTCTGAATTTGATAAAGAAAAATATCAGGAACGTCTTGGCAAATTATCAGGGGGAGTCGCGGTGATAAAGGTAGGTTCTCCGACAGAATCAGCTCAAAAAGAATTGAAGCAAAGAGTAGAAGACGCGGTGCATGCTACTCGCGCAGCTATGGAAGAGGGTATTGTTCCTGGCGGAGGAATGGCTAGATCGGAAGAGCG
>JAMCXE010000023.1:0-322 GCA_023474975.1 Patescibacteria group bacterium | reverse complement strand
CAATGTGGATTTGTCTTTGGATAAGTTAACTAAAAAAGCCGAAGGCGAGGTGGCTAAAGAAGCGTGGGTTATTTTGAGCAGGGCCTTACGAGCCCCGATAGAATCTATCGTGCTGAACAGTGGAGAATCAGTAGTTAAAGTTCTTACCGATCTGGAAGCTAAGAAAAAGAAGGGTGGAGCTTGGCTTGGATTCAATGCTATTCAAAATAAGATCGGTGATCTGAAAGAGGCTGGGATCGTGGATCCTCTTAAAGTCACCAAAACCGCTTTTATTAACGCTATTTCCGTGGCTGGAAATTATTTGACGATCGGTAAGAACTTT
>JAMCXE010000050.1 GCA_023474975.1 Patescibacteria group bacterium | reverse complement strand
TAGTCGGGTTTAAGGCTCGCGCCGCCGATCAATACGCCATCTACCTCGTCCTTATTCAAGAAGCTAGTAATATTTTCCGGTGTAACCGATCCGCCATAAAAAGTTTTTATTTCTATTCCGTTATTATTCTTAATAAGATCTTTGATATATCTTAAGATCTTAGCTGCATTTTCAGGCGTATCCGAATTGCCGCTGCCTATAGCCCAAATTGGTTCATAGGCGATAATCAAGTTCGAATTATTGGATAGAGACGGTAAATTAGATAACGCTTTTGTGATCTGTCTACTTATTTTTTCTTTGGTTGTGCCATTTTTATGTTCCTCAAGAGATTCGCCGATGCAAAGTATTGGAATAAGACCGACGTCTAATGCAGTTCTCATTTTTTGTGATACTAATTCGTCGGTTTCCCCCATCGCTCGCCTTTCCGAATGGCCAATGATCACGTATTCGACTCCGATATTTAGTAATTCTTTCGCTGAGACTTCTCCGGTAAATGGCCCTTTTTCGATTTCTTTATAAAAAATATCCTGTGCCCCTAATTTTGCCTTTTTTAAAATCCTTCCGACTTCATCAAGAAATATGAATGGCGGGATTATAATGGCATTCTCGTGATCGCTTTTTTTGGCGATAGATAAGGCCTCGATCGGGGTTTCCGGATTCATTTTCCAATTGAGTGCCAATATTTTTTTGTTCTTAATATTTAGTATTTTTTTTATTAGAGACACGGTTCTTGTTCTAGTGGTTCTATCTTTGAATATATGTATAATTGTCGGAAGTATCGAGATGATTATTATCAATAGAATGATCGGTAAAATATATTTATCAACATTAGGAACGGTATTGCCAAGATAATATCCCCCAAGGGAAAGTCCCCCTGCCCACAAAATGCCGCCTATCGTATTGTATAAAAAGAAAACCGGATATTTCATTTTTCCTACACCGGCAAGGATTGGAGCAAAAGTTCTTATTCCGGGCATAAACCTCGCCAGAATAATAGCTTTTTTCCCATATTTTTCATAAAAACTCTGAGTATATATCAAGTTATCTTTATGGAAAAAGATAGAATCTTCTCTATTGAATATCATCGGTCCAACTTTAAAGCCGAAGGCATATCCGACGCTTACTCCTATAATGGCGGAAATAACAGTTCCGATTATTAAGACCAATATATTCATAAATCCTTGAGATGCTAAAAATCCGGCCGTGAAAAGCAAACTATCTCCCGGGAAAAAGAATCCAAAAAAAACTCCCGATTCTATGAATATAACTGAGAATATCCCAATATATCCGATCGTTTTTATGAATGATATAAGATCGATCATTTTTTTAAAATTTTTGCCGCATCGTCCGGATTGACGATATTTATCTCTACTCCGGTACCCAATTCGAACCCGGCCCGGATGGTCGTTTTTGGAATTATTTCTATATGCCAGTGGTAGTGCCCATATCTTATTTTATTTTTGACTGGAGCGGTATGTATAAAGAAGTTATAGTCGGGATCTTTTAGATTTTTAGAAAGTTTTTTTAAGGAAAACCACAATGCTTCGACTACAAAGGACATATCCGTATCGGAAGTTTCTTCAAAATACGGAAGATGTTTTTTAGGAAAAACTCTTATTTCGAAAGGTTCGCGCGAAAAAAAAGGCGCAAAGGCAATGGCTCCTTCATTTTCAAATAAGATTCTTTTTTTAGACTTAAATTCCCAGTCTATCATCACGCAATGTACGCACTTTTTAAATTCTTTAAAATATCGATCGGAGCCATTCAGTGAATGCTTTATGTCGGGCGGGACCACCGGCACGGCAATAATTTGATAGTGCGGATGACGTATCGATGCCCCGGCTAGCGGACCCCAATTATGAAAAATAGAAACGTAGCCCAAGCACTCGTCATTTAAAAGCATAAGGTATCTTTCTTTGAACGCTTTAAAAACTAGGTTTGCTTCTTTTAGGGAAAGCTTTGGGAAGTTTTTGTCGTGATCTTTGGTTATCACTAACTCATGATGACCAGTGGCATTCATAACGGAATACGGTCCAGTTTTTAAGAGAGTCGGACAACGCCCTTTATGAGTAAATGCGGGGTATTTATTCTCGACTATTGCCACTCTCCAATTATTTGGATCAGGATATGTTAGTATGGGTTTGTTAGGGCTAACTTTTTTAAGATCCTCGAACAAACAATTATTTTTGCCTTGCTTTTTTTGAAGCTTCGCTTTTTTTATCAATTCCTCCGGTCTCTTCGATCTGTTCGTGGAAATAACTATCCAATCGCCAGATACCAGATCTTGTCGTAGTTGTGGATCCATAGCTTAATTATAAACCAACATTAGACGTATTTGAATTTTGCATTCTATTTTTATAATACCAATCCAGAACATCCTTAGCGACAGGGACAGCATTGAGACTTCCTTCTTTGGCGTCTTCAACTAAAACCAAGATCGCTATTTCCGGATTTTGTAATGGCATGTAGCCCACAAAAAAGGCATTTGTTTTTGTATTATTGGCTACCTGAGAGCTTCCCGTTTTTGCTCCTATTGGTATCGGAATAGAATTAAGCATATTTGCCGTGCCGTAAGGCTTGCTGACGGTTTCCGCCATTCCTTTTTTAACTTCTTGAATATATGGATATAAATTTGTCAGATCTATAGAAACCTTTGGATCAGATCCTTTTAATAAGTGCGGCGGGTGGGTAAATCTTTATTCGGCTATAGCCGCGATTTGATCGATCAGCTGGATCGGAGAGACTTGCAGATCCCCTTCGCCGATACTTACATTATAAGTGTCGCCTATTCTCCAAATGTCATTCTTATATTTTTCTTTTTGCTGGGGATCCGGTAAAAAGCCGATAGCTTCGCCCGGCAAATCTATTCCGGTCTTTTTCCCGAGCCCGAACATCTGCCAATATTGTTTAAGCTTATCGATGCCAAGTCCTTTTATATTTCCGTAACCGCCGCCTACCGAATAAAAATAAACATCACAAGAACTGGCTATAGCCGAATAAAGATTTACCCACCCCAGAGCTTTCCAATCTAAAAACCTGCTTGGCTTAGATGGATTATAAGGATTTGGAATTTCAATGTAGCCTGGTGAAAAAACTTGAGTTTGGGGAGTAACTATACCCTCTTTAAGCGCAGCAATCGCCTCCATTGGCTTGATCGTTGATCCCGGCGTGTATACTCCGGAAACCGCTCTGTTAAACATCGGTTTATATGGCGAGTTTAGAATTTTTAACTTTTCTAAATTATTTCCAAATTGAGACAAGATATTATTATCAAAACTTGGCAAACTGATTAGTGCCAGTATCTCTCCGTTTTGTGGATCTATGGCTATCCCCGCTCCAGATGTGCGACCCAAATTACTTAGTGCATTGCTAAGGCTGTTATAAAAATATTTTTGAAGATCGTAATCAATAGAAAGAGTTATATCCTTTCCACTTGCCGGCAATCTCTCGATTTTGGTGTCAATTATTTTTCCTCTAGCGTCTTTATAAACGACAGTGGTTCCGTCTCGTCCTTTTAATTCATTGTTGTAGTAAGCTTCTATCCCATCTTTTCCAACCACTTCTCCATTATCATCCTGACCGGTATATCCCAATATTTGCGAAAAAATGGGACCATCCGGATATTGGCGGGTATAATCATTTACTATGTCTACTCCATGCAGATTAAGGGCTTTTAGCTGAATTATCTTTTCGGAATCAACATTTCTGGCCAAGATCAAAGAGGCTGATCTTTCAATGTTTTGACTTAGTATCTGATTTTTCATATCGATAAAGGGTATCCCTAAAACATTCGCCAGGGATTGTTTGTCGTTGTCTGAATCGTTCATAAAATCGGCTATTTTTACGGACACCGAAAAAGAAGGAATATTTTGAACGAGCGGTTTTCCAAAACGATCGTAAATTATACCGCGATTGCCAGGCGTATACATGTCTTTTCCAAAATTACCCTCAGCTCTGGCGGAATAAAAATCATTATTTAAAATTCCAAGATAAAAGACTCTGGAAAAGAATAGCAGTCCAATGGCGATCATTACCCCCATTACCAGAAAAAATGCTCTTCTTGAAATAGGAAGTTCCAAGTTACCTAAGTCTTTTTTTAAAGAGAAGCTGTCGAATACAGACTCCTCAAAAAAAACTTCTTCATTTTTTGAAAAATTATTTCTCTTCATTTTTAGAAGGAGGCGTTGTTTTTATTTGCATTATCGAGTATTAACCAAAAAATAACGCTTGCTAAAATATTATAAATTATTTCTAACACAAAACGGTAAATATCATTGACGATAAAGGTATAGTTGATAATGCCGTAAAATAATACAGAAAGAATCATAGTTACTCCTAAAATAGCCAAAAATTCATGAGTAGAAAAATATTTTTTCAAATAAAAGGCAGATGTCATAATAATTACAAAGACAATGACCTCAAAAGTGGCCGTGGTCGAGTATTTTAAAGCGATCGATCCGGCAAGTACTAAGATAAAGTATTGCCAAAAATTTTCGGTAAAAAATAAAAAAACCACGAGAAGGGATAGCAAAAGATCCGGTTTTACTCCGTAAAAAGATATAAGAGGGAGGCTTTGGATCAAGCCAAAAAAAACAACAAGAAATAGGTCTGTTATTAAAAATATATTGAATTTCATATTAATTCGTACCGGCAGTTTTAAAGTTTGTGACCACAAGAACAGTGTCTAGAAGCGCAGGATTATAGCTTATCTTTAATTGCGCGGCCTTGAACAGCTCTGAATTATTTGCCCCATTTGCCGATATTTGCACTTCTCCAAATTTAAATCCATATGGAAAATTTGGGTCGGCATTATAAACGATATCTCCGTTCTTAATGTCGCTATTTTTATCGATCATTTCTAGAGACGGAATAGCCCCACCTTTTAAAAGAGCATTTATTTTATTCGTTCCTATTTTAACCGCCGCCGTAAAATTATTATCAAATATAGTTCGGACGATAGCTGTCTTATCGCTAACAGATATTATTTGTCCCAGTAAAACTCCCGGAGCCGCAACAACCGCCTGATTTTTTTCTACTCCATTTAAATAACCAGAATCAATAGCTATCAGGTCTTGATCGTTGAACGGATAGGTTGAAAATACATTCGTCTGTAAATAATTAAATCCGCTTAATTTTTCTTGATTAAGAGATAAATTCCGTGCATTGAAAAGCTCGGTTTTTAATGACTCATTTTCAAGAATAAGATCATTATCTCTTTTATTGATATCGGCATATCCAAAGATCTTGCTTTTTAAAAATGATATATTTGAGGAAAATAAAGCGGCCGCCAATAATACAATAGCCGCAATACGCATAAAGAACATAATGAGTTTTTATATTTTTATGTCTTTCGGCCTGAGAGGATTATTCACTAAATAAGAATATTTTTCCAAATTTTCAGCTATCATACCAGCTCCGCGCGCCACGCAGGTTAGAGGATCATCAACGATGGTCGTTGTTACCATAACTTCTCTTTCGATCAGTTTATTGATCCCCTTAAGCAGACTGCCTCCACCGCATATGTATATTCCTCTTTTTAAAACGTCGCCAACCAATTCCGGCGGCGTGGTTTCGATCGTCTCTTTCAGGGAATCAATGATCGTTTTAATAGATTTTGATATTGCCGCGCGAACTTGAGCGTCTTTAACCACAACTTCGCGCGGAAGCCCCGTAGCCATATCTCTACCTCTTATCGGCAGATCCATTTTTTGATCCAAGGGTAACACAGATCCTATGTTTATTTTTAATTCTTCTGCCGTTGGTTCTCCTATTGCAAGACGAAATTCGTCTCTTATAAATTTCATTATGTCGTCATTTAGTTTATCTCCCGCAACTTTGATACTTTTTGCGTTAACTATCCCACCCATAGAAATGACGGCTATTTCAGTGGTCCCGCCGCCGATATCAATGATCAAATTAGAGGTTGGTTCATCAATGGGCATTCTGGCCCCAAGCGCTGCGGCAAGAGGTTCTTCAATCACGAACGCTTTACTGGCTCCGGCGCCGATCACTGCATCCTCAACTGATTTGCGTTCAACCTCGGTAAGATTGCTAGGAACGCCGATTACCGCTTTATTGTAGTTAAAAAATCCGGAAGACCCCCCCGCTTTTTTTAATAAAGATCTCAACATTTCCTGGGTCATCTCGAAATCGGATATTACGCCGTTAATTAGCGGCCTGATAACTGTAATGTGAAGAGGGGTTCTTCCTATCATTTTTTTTGCTTCTTCTCCTATGGCCACGATCTGCCCGGTCTTATTATTGACTGCGGCAATCGAAGGCTCATTGATAACGATCCCTCTTCCAGACAAATAAATAAGCGAATTTGCCGTGCCAAGATCAATTGCTATGTTTTTTGAGAAATAATCGAATAGTTTCATAAATATCTATAAAATATTTTACACAATTAAAACCCTGGTTCTGACTAGGACCAGAGCTAAGACGATGTCTTATTTTTTAAGCATTGCTAGCAGTTCTTTTTCGTCGACCAGTTTAGATCCTTTCTCGTTCCTTTTCTTTATTTCTAGTTTATTTTTCGATAAAGTTTTTTCACTTATCACTACCCTATTTGGAATTCCTATCAGATCAGCATCGTTTAGCTTTTCTCCGGCCGACAGATCCCTGTTATCATATAAAACCTCTATCCCCAAGCTTATTAATTTCTCATAAAGAGATTCGGCCGCCTTCTCTATCTTTTCGCTATTTTTTCCGGTTAGTCCGATAAGATGAACATTGAATGGAGCAACGGCGTCCGGCCATATAAGGCCGTACTCATCATTAAATACCTCTGCGATAGTCCCAAGTACGCGCGTTGGGCCGATACCATAAGAACCCATGATGACGGGCTTTCTTTCGCCTTGTTTATTTAAAAAATTTAGGCTGTAAGCCTCCGAGAATTTGGTGCCAAGTCTAAATACATTACCAACTTCGATGGCGCGGGCTGATTCTATCTGGCCATTGCAATTTTTATGTTCTTTTGGATCGTATATTTCTTGATTCTGACAAAAATTACATTTTGAGCAGTAAAAAACTGTGTCTTCTCCAGCTGGATTTAAAACTTGAAATTCATGGGTTCGCTCCGTCGTGAATGCGCCACCGCCCGTTTCGGTAAGTAATGCTTTCAAACTAAGTCTCTTGAATATTTTGTGATAAGCATCGATAACTTTTTCATAGTATTCATTTAGATCTTTCTTGGATTCGTGGAAACTATATAGATCTTTCATTGAAAATTCCCTGCCACGCAATAATCCCCCCTGAGGTCTTGCTTCGGCCCTAAACTTTGTTTGGATCTGGTATACGGACTTCGGGAGATCTTTATATGAGTTAATAAAACGAGTTGCTATGGCCGTAATAACTTCCTCATGCGTCCATCCTAGACCGTATTCAAAATCTTGCTTATCTTCTTTAGTGATCGAAGACGATGTTTTAAAGATCACGTCGACATCCCAGCGACCGGCCTTTTCCCAGTATTTTTTTTGTATAAGCGTAGGCATTAAAAGTTCCTGCCCGCCAATAGCGTTTATTTCTTCACGTATAATCGCGTTTATTTTTTCCAAAACTCTTAAGCCCATAGGTAAAAGCGTATAAACGCCGGCAGAAGATTTATCTATAAAACCTCCGCGGATCAAAAATTGCGCATTTTTAGACGCCTCTGCCTCGGAAAGTTTTTTGCTACTTTTAGAAAATAACTGGGATTGTTTCATGAAAATGATTATAAAATGTTAAATTTTTTTATATATTCAGTTATTAATATATTTTAAGCGAAAAATGCCAATAAGACAACCGTTAAAATAAATTAACTATGTCTTTAATAGTGATCAGAAAAAATGCCGAAAATAAAACAAGGAAACCGATACTGTTTAAAATCTGCTCGGTTTTTTTACTGAGCGGCGAACCTTTTATTTTTTCTATCAAAATTATCAGAAACCACCCCCCATCCAGCACTGGAAACGGGAAGAAATTAAAGACCATTAAGTTTATCGAAAGAGATGCTAAAAGTTGAAGGAAATATACAAAACCTACCTTTGAAGCGGTAGATCCCATAGCGAATAATCCAATAGGTCCTACTAAATTATTAAGAAATGACCAGTTCGTAAATATTTTTCCAATCAATGTCAGATAACCGGTAAAGTAAAAAACGATCATTTGTACGGAAAGATCAAAACTTTTTATAATTGATTCCCAAATTCCCGTTTTCTGCATACCCGTTTCGCTGTAATATATACCTAAAAATTCTCCGGTTTTTGAGCGTTCGGCTGGCAATTCCACCCTTATTTCTTTTTGTTCGCCGTTTCTTTTTATAGATAAGATCGCCCCCTTTCCTCTGTTACTATATAGGTACGCATTAAAATCGTCGGAATTTTTAAAGTTTAATATCAGATCCCCCTTTTGGATACCTGAATTATAAGCCACACTGTCCGGCTTTACCGCTTCTACCAAGATCGACTGCGGAATTCCCGCAAACATAACCAGGGAAAGTAATGCCCAACCTAATAAAAAATTAGCTAATACCCCACCGGATATGATAAATGCCTTTTTATAGAATTTTTGCCTCGTAAAACTTGTTTTAGGCGGAAGATCTTTTACTTCAGTTTCCTCTCTTAGACCGTTTATTTTTAAAAATCCTCCCCAAAGTATCCAATTTATGCTATAAAATGTTTTGCCTATTTTTTTACCCCATATTCTAGGAGGAAAACCTAAGCCCAACTCTTCAACCGCCACACCGAATATTTTGGACATTAAAAAATGGCCAAGTTCATGGAAAATAATGACTAACGATAAGCCAAAAAATACAAGAAATCCCATTTGTAATTATCTATAACTTAAAGACTTCAATTAGCATAGCTTAAAATCAATTAAAAATAAAATGCATAATGCAAGATACATTCTGGACTCTATGAAGCCATAGCTTTATGGAGTTTTTTAATCGTCAACACTGCAAATATACTGGTATAAAAGGATTTATAAAGGTCTATAACGAAGCTATTAGATATC
>JAMCXE010000022.1 GCA_023474975.1 Patescibacteria group bacterium | reverse complement strand
AAAAGAAAGTTTCCCCCCCCCCCCCCCCTCGCAAAAAAACAAGTTGATAACAAGGCGACTTGTTATGAATAGTTCGCTTTAACGTGTTAAAGCGCGACTATACTAGTAAAAGACTTCACGCGCTAAATTATAAAATAAGAGACTCTACTTCAAATTGAAGATTTTTACCGAATTTTCATATAGCTCATCCGCGGCTTCTTCAAAATCCAACCCTTTCAGCTCCGCTATTTTAAGAACAACTTCAACGACATAAGCCGGCTCGTTTCTTTTGCCGCGATGGCTCTGCGGAGCCACATATGGACAGTCTGTTTCGGCAAAGATCCTATCCAACGGTAAATACTTTATAATTTCATCATAGCTCCTGGCAAAAGTTATAACGCCTCCAAAAGTAAAATAAAATCCCAATTTTGCTAATTTTTTGGCCATATCCAAAGAGCCGGCATAAAAATGCATTATTTTTTTCAAATTATCAAATTTTGGATCGCTCAATATTTCCAATGCTATTTTATAGGCATCGTCAGTTCCTTTTGAGGGGCGGCAATGCATCATTAGCGGCTTATTTAATTCTCTTGCTAAACTAGCTTGTTCACCGAAAGCTTTTTCTTGAAGTCCCGCATCGCTTTTATCGTAAAAAAAATCAAATCCACATTCGCTTATAGAAACAACCTTAGGATCCTTAGCAAGTTCTCTTAGAACATTAATATCGAAAACTTCCTGCTTGGATTCCGCCTGCTCTTTTTCATCGTGATGCCAATTTTTTGATAAATGATTTGGATGAAAACCAACCGTAGCCCAAACATCGCTTGAAAATTGATGAGCTATTTCTATGGCTTTTTTGGAGGTGGCGGCTTGTGTGCCGACCGCGATCATTTTTACACCAACATCACGCGCTCTTTTTACGATCTCCGCTCTGTCAGCGTCAAAATCTGGAAATTGTATGTGTCCGTGAACATCTATTGCTTTCATTATTGTAAACGAGGGAAAAGATTATCTATTTTTTTAGAAATAAATCCATCCCCGCTGATTTCTATGGCTTTGGATATTTTTTCTGCGGTTTCCGGTAAAAACGGAATAAGTAGGTCACTGACGGTTTTCAACATAAAAACAAGATCATAGAGAAATTCCTTCCTGTTTTTCTCGGGCAGATCTTTGCTCCACGGCTTAGTTAGATTCAAATATCCATCACCATAGTGGATCAAATTCCATATTTCGTTCAAAGCTATATCAAATCTAAAATTTTCAATATTTTTGATCACTAAAGCAGAAAAATTTTCCGTATCTTTTCTTGGTTTACCCGACAGCACCCCCTCTCTGGACGCCAGCGTCAAAACTCTTGCAGCAAAATTACCCAGGCCATTAGCCAGATCGCCATTATAACGCTCTTCAAATTTTTCATAAGAAAAATCACCATCGCCAGAAGAAGGGATCTCCCTGAGAAGATAATATCTAACCGGATCGGCTCCGTATTTTTTGACTAACTCATAAGGATCAATGATATTCCCCAAAGATTTAGACATCTTCTCTCCTCCGGAGGTAATGAATCCATGAACGAAAATATTTTTAGGTAACGGAAGGCTGGCGGAAATAAGCATTGCCGGCCATATTGCGGCATGAAAACGAGAGATATCTTTACCGATAACATGTACATCCGCCGGATGCTCCTTCCATTTTTCTATTCCGCCATAGCCGCTTATGTAGTTAGTTAAAGCATCTGCCCAAACATACATTACTTGATCATTGTCGTTGGGAACGGGAATTCCCCACTTAAGCTGCTTTTTAGATCTAGAAAAACTTATATCTTCAAGCCCCTCGCTTAATAACGCAAGGATCTCATTCCTCCTGGTTTCGGGAAGGATCTTTAATTTATCGCTCTTTATCGCCAATTCGATCTCTTTTGTGTATTTGGAAAGCCTAAAAAACCAGTTTTCCTCTTCAATAAATTCTAATTCTTTTTTATGAACAACGCACTTGCCATTAACAATATCCCTCCCAGTTTTAAAAGCCTCGCATCCAACGCAGTAATAACCTCCATATTTTTTTTTATATAGATCACCCGAAGCAAAAAGCCTTAGCCAAATATCTTGAACTACGGGCCAGTGGATATTTTGGTCGGTTGTACGAATAAAATTATTCCAAGACAAGTTTAAAAGTGGCTTTAATTTTTCAAATTTCTCGCTTAATTCATCAACGAATTCTTGGGGATTTTTTTGAACCGCTTCAGCCGCGCGCTGTATTTTGGAGCCATGCTCGTCGGCACCCGTTTGAAAAAAAACATCAAAACCTTTTTGTCTGAAATAGCGAGCCAAAACATCGGCCTGGACAAGTTCCAAAGCAAAACCAATATGCGGCTCCGAATTAATATAAGCTATAGAAGTTGTAATATAAAATTTTTTATGATCCATATCGGTTAAAATAAAGTAGCAACGGACAAATTAATGAAAAACGGTATTTTCTAAATTAAACGCTTTCAATCTGCATCCGATCCTTCATTTTTGCCTCAGACCAATGATTAATTATCTCTTGCACCAATACCGCACCGGGAACCGCCAATATCAATCCAACTAAGCCGGCCAATTGAGCTCCGGCCAGTATTGCTATCAATATGACGGCTGGATTTAGACTGGTTGTAAGCCGCATGAATGTTGGGGTCAGAAGATAGCCCTCTAATTTAGAAATTACCACAAAAAATATTAGAACATATATCGCCGTAGCCTGAGATTGAGAAAGAGCTATCAAAACAGCGATCGCTCCGCTAATTATCGGACCGACATAAGGAACCAATTCCAAAACCGCTGCCAAAATCGCCAAAACCAATGCATACTCGACGCCAATAAGCCATAAACCGAAATACACAATAATACCTATGCTCAAACTTAAAAATATTTGACCCTCAAGCCACTTCCCGATCTTGTGCCTGGTACGAAAATATATACTCAAGATCTGCTCTTCATAGCTTGGAGGCAAGATCGCGCGCAGGAGCTTCTCCACGCCATCCCTATCTACGGAAAGATAAAAAGACAGAACGAAGGCGGATATAGCAAGGGCTATTCCTCCCAAAAACCTAGAAAGCGTATCAAAAAGCGAGGCATTTCCGCTGAATAAAACACTGGCTAATCTTCCAATACTCTCTGTAAATGCATTAGCGATATCAGCAATTCTCTGCAAACCCAAAACTTGAGCATTGTTATTCGATAATGCACCTATAAAAATATTGAGCTCGGTAAGGGCTACGGGAACTATGATATAAAGCAATACTGCCACCAAAATAATTAAGAAAGTAAATATTATCAACGTGCTTAAAACTCTCGGAATATGCTTTTTTTCCGCCCATGATATAACCGGATCCAAGGCCGAAGAAATAACAATAGAAATAAGCACCGCAGAAACGATCTCCTTAGCTAAGAACAAAAAATAAATAATAGCAACGATAAAAACAGCCCTCCATAAAGACGACCAGCTCACTTCCAACTGAATTTTACCCGACTTATTCATCTCCATAAAGTTATCTTAATAATACTAATCAAAATCTGCATTATTTACAACGTACTTTCCGACAATATAGTTTCTCCTCCCCAATTTTTATCAGAATTTTTTAGCAATGAATAATTAAAAGATCATTCAAAAAACCAAAGAAGACACAAATTAGAATATTTGTATCCAAAATAACTGACAAAGATGGATCCCGCCGAAGAAAAGTCGATCAAAAAACCGGGCTTTTACTAGATTT
This sequence comes from Patescibacteria group bacterium, assembly GCA_023474975.1. Classification (GTDB taxonomy): domain Bacteria; phylum Patescibacteriota; class Minisyncoccia; order UBA6257; family 02-FULL-45-10c; genus JAHILT01. The sequence goes on along the minus strand of JAMCXE010000022.1, from coordinate 5,283 downwards.
TGTCCGTAAAAATTTTTTATAAATTTATAAAGTCAGATTCTTTTTTAGATCAGAATCATCCTTGAACGGACCCACTACGGCTAAGTTAAGCCTATCATTTTGAAAAATTTCTTTAGCAAGCGCTTGTACGTCTGAAACTTTTACCGATCTTATTTTTCTTATCACTTGTTCAGGTGTTAAAATTTTTTCCCTGAATATCTCCTGTTCCCCGTAAAACTCAGCGATCGAATCGGAAGTTTCAAGACCGATCATCAATCTGCCCATAATGTGATTTTTAGTTTTCTGCAATTCCTCCTTAGATACCGGCTGAGCCTTTATTCTTTCAATTTCATTTAAGATCTCCTTAATAACTTCGCTAACCCTTATGTTATCCACTCCGGCAGATATAGAAACAAATCCATGATCGGTAAGAAGGGAGTTGCCGCAGCTTATATAATAAGCAGCACCCATCTCTCCTCTTATTTTTTGAAAAAGTCTCGAACTCATTCCGCCGCCTAAAATATCACATAAAACATCCAAAGCATATCTTCTTTTGTCGAACATATCAAAAGCTCGGAATCCCAGGATCAGGTGAGTTTGATCCAGTTGTTTTGAATATAGAGCTACGGCCGGAGCACTCTGAGATTCCAAAACTTTTTTCTTGCTCATACCCCCGCCACTTTGAACTCCGGCAAAAATTTTATTAAGCTTTTTAAGCATTTCTTTTTCTTTAAATGCACCGGATACTACTACTGTCGTAGCGCTCGGAACATAATGCTTATTTCTATAATCAACTATGTCTTTCCTGCTCATTCCCCTCACCGTATCTCTCGGCCCGGCAATATCCCACCCAGCCGGCTGATCTCCGTATAAAAGCTTCATGAATATTTCAACGACTTTTTTCTGCGGCAGATCTTCATACATATTTATTTCTTCTACAATAACGCCCTTCTCTTTTTCTATTTCCTTTTCATCGAAAAGCGGATCCAAGTACATGTCTGATATGATATCCAAGGCGCTGTTTATCTTATCTACACCAACTTTGGCGTAGTAACCCGTATATTCATGGCCGGTAAAAGCATTATATATAGCACCCAAAGACTCCAATTCAGAGGCAATAGCCAAAGCCGTTGGCCGCTTCTTGGTCCCCTTAAAACACATGTGCTCCAAAAAATGAGAAACTCCATTTATTTCCTTGGTTTCATATTTTGATCCCGCCTCAACAAGAACTAAGAACGTAGTAGCCAAACTCCTCGGCATTGGGCAGAGGACGATCCTTAATCCATTTTTTAAAATATATTTTTTAAACATAGCTTTAGAATTTAATTATCAAAATAATAAAATTAATTTTCAAGCACCAATTATCAATTTACAATGAATTTTCAATGATTTAATTTTCAAACATTTGAAAATTGAAAATTTAGCCATTGATTGAAAATTGGGATTTGAAAATTGTAAATTTCGTTTTATTAATTAAAAATGCCTAATTTTACACCTAAATATTCCTTTAACTTTGAGATGTTTATTCTCTCTTGCTTCATAGTGTCTCTGTCGCGGACAGTCACGGCGTTATCTTCCAACGAATCAAAATCCACGGTAATGCAAAACGGCGTACCTATTTCATCTTGAGCATAGTATCTTTTACCGACATTTCCACGATCGTCCCATACAGTCATAAGATCCTTGCGCAGATCTCCATAAATTTCTTTTGCTTTAGAAACTAGCTCTGGCTTATTTTTTAGCAATGGGAAAACGGCAACCTTATAAGGCGCAACCTTATAAGGCAATTTCAAAACCAATCTCTCCGGATTTGAGTCGTCATACGCCGAACACAAAACAGCCAAAACCGTCCTATCTACTCCCCAAGTCGGCTCAATAACATGCGGAATTACTTTTTCATTGGTTTCTGGATCAGCATAGCTCAGATCCTCTCCGCTCGCCCTCGCATGATTTTTCAAATCAAAATCAGTGCGATATGCCAAGCCATAAAGCTCTTTTGTGCCAAATGGAAATTCATACTCAAAATCGATCGTTCTTTTGGAATAATGAGCAAGCTTGTCTTTTTCAACCTCAAGCTCGTGAACTTTTTCAATTTCAATGCCAACGGCCTTCATCCACTCCAGCATTTCTTTTCTCCACATTTCAAAAATTTCCTGCCAATCTTCGTCTTTTTTGGGCGGCTTAATAAAATACTCTATCTCCATCTGTTCAAATTCTCTAGTTCTAAAAATAAAATTACCCGGAGTGATCTCGTTCCTGAAAGCTTTTCCTATCTGAGCAATTCCAAACGGCAATTTCTTGCGGGTTGTCTGCAAAACATTTTTAAAATCAACGAACATCGCCTGAGCTGTTTCGGGTCTAAAATAAACCACATTAGCTGCTTCTTCGGCCGGACCAAGAAAAGTTTTAAGCATTAAATTGAACATATGAGCTTCCGTAAAACTATCTTTGGCGCCACAAGTCGGGCAAGGTTTGGAACTATCGATCTGATCAGCCCTAAAACGCGAGTGACACTTTTTACATTCCACTAAAGGATCATTAAAAGTAGCTAGATGACCGGAAGCTTCCCAAACTTTTGGATTCATTATCAAAGACGCATCTATGCCCACAATATCATCACGAGATTGCACAAAACGTTTCCACCAAAGCTGCTTGATATTATTTTTTAATTCAACGCCAATCGGACCGTAGTCCCAAGAATTGGCCAATCCACCATAAATTTCACTGCCGGGAAATATAAATCCCCTTCTTTTGCACAATGAAATTATTTTATCAATTTTTGATTCCATATCTAAAAAGGATAACAAAAATCGGGCTGAAAAACAAAAAAGGATATCCGCAGGCAACGAGCGCCTTATTCTCTGTCGATCAGATCAAATTGCGGATATTTTTTTATGCCCACCCTAAAAAACAAATATTTTCTAAGCATATTTAAAATGCCAAATCCGTATTCTACGCTTCTTTTAAAACCAATCTGAGATGCTTCCGGAAAATATTTTGTTGAGATGGGGATCTCCTTTATTTTCATTCCGGCGATATTCATTTGAGCGATTATTTCCGAATCAAAAACAAAATCATCGGAGTTTAATTGAAGTGGCAGCTGCATAACTTTTTTACTATACGCACGAAAACCCGAATGATATTCGCTTAAGTCGCTTCTTAGAACAAAATTTTCTAGTTTAGTTAAAAAAATATTCGCAACGAACTTCCAATAAGGCATTCCGCCGTTAAGCGCAGCTTTCGGATCCTTCATTCTGGAGCCGAAGACGGCATCGCATTCATCATTGATAAGAGGCATGACCAATCCAGGAATAAATGTCGGATCGTATTGAAAATCGGGGTGAACCATCACAGCGATATCAGCTCTCAGCCCCAACGCTTCTTTATAACAAGTTTTCTGATTGCCGCCATAGCCACGATTTTTTGAATGAACAAATACCTTTAAGCCCAGATCTTTGGCAATTTTGACGGTTTCGTCGCTACTTGCATCATCCACCAAAATAATTTCATCAGAAATTCCCTTAGGAATGGCATTTATGGTCTTTTTGAGGGTCATTGCGGCGTTATACGCCGGCAAAACGATCACTATTTTTTTGTTATTAATCACTTTAATATAAATTACGGCTGCACTACTCCGCCCTGCTGGCCAATGGTCAAGTCATCGGGAAGTGCGGTCGTAACCTGATCCAGCTGAGCCGAAACCTGATCAGAAGTAAATGCGTCTGTTGCGGTCATTGTAGTTTCCCCTAAAAGCGGCATATAGTTTGCCACCTGAGAAACGGATGGGGTTGCCTCAATCTGAAAAATCGCCTCAGCCTGATCATCTACAAATCCTTTATTTGCCGGAAAATTGCTTATCGTCCAAACTATTTCACTGGTAGAAGCCTCATAAACAGGCGCATTACCGAAATTGCTATTGGCTATGCCCGTAAATACAACCCCTTCTTTTAACGGAACTCTTATTTCTATGTTGTTAAAATCCGTGGCAAAACTTTGCAATTTCCAATGTATTGTAAAATCTGTCGGCTGGCCCACCTTAGGGGGCATATTGCCTTTATTTAAAATCCCAGAAGCAGCATCCCTGAAATAAGCAGATGAAGACAATACTAACTTACCCGCCACTTTTGAATCAAAATCGGCGACATTATAAGTAGATGTGGTGCTAGCGCTCAAAAAATCAGGAACGGTCGGTGATTCGATCTCGATCTTAACGTTAAGGTCGAAATTCTTATCGCCCAACCTAGTGATCGGATAATTATTGCTTGTTTTTATGCCGAAAGAAACGACGCCCGCACTTCTTGGTGCGATATAACTCAAACCGGAAGTATTATCAGAATTCCACGTCAGTGTATCATTGGAACTATTAAAATTAGCATCGGTATTTAACGAACTAAAATCAAAAAGTTCTCCGCGAAGCCGAGCTCTTACCACGGCATCCTTCAAGGGCACATCAGTATTATTTATATAACTAATAACATAATTCAATGTATCTCCGGTTGTCGCCACGTAATCAGGTTTATTATTCAAAACAACGGCCAAAGAAAGCGGAGATGGCGAAATGGTAATGGACATATCGTTCAAATTCATAGAATATTGCTTTTCATCTAAACTCATTTGAAGTAATGATTTGAAGATAACCTGAGAATTATCCGGCCCAACAGCGCTCCCCTTAATAGTAAAATGCCCCTCAGAGCCCTTTCTAAGATCGCCCAATATCCAAACATTATTGCCATTATCCGGTTTAGAATCCGAACTCTCAAAATTAAAGCTGGGCGGATAGTTGATGGTCAATTGCAATCCGGAAAAATCCACATCGGAAACATTTTTATAGCTCACATCTACATTAAATTCCTGACCATTAACAACTTTTTCCGGAGTTTTAAGCTCTACGTCTATGCCGCTATTTAAAATATTAATGGATTGTTCGCGGTCCTGTTCGTATTTAACTCCATCAGAAGAATAGTATGAGATCACGGCCTTGATCTTACCGCTACTTCCAGCCCCGCTTAAAAATACAACCTGATAATCTTGAGAGATCAAGCTACCCGCACCCAGATCTCCCAAACTTTTGCTATCCACGAGTTTTTGTTGATCCCCTCCGGCAAAAACCGCCCCATCGGGAAGCGTGATAATAAGCGAAACATTTTTTATAACTGAATTAAGCTGATTACTGAATTCAACTTTAAAATCAACGGGCACGCCCATCATTGCGCTATCCGGAGCCGACAAGACGACATCCAAATTCTGAGATCTATTATTAAAAATATAAATAAGACTTCCTCCAATGACCAAAACGAGCAATGC
>JAMCXE010000049.1 GCA_023474975.1 Patescibacteria group bacterium | reverse complement strand
CCGAGAAAAAATTTGGAGGACATGGATCGGACCGGACAGAATAACTATTTCGATTTTCAAAGGAGAAGATGGTATCCCGGAAGATAAAGAGTCTTTTGATATCTGGCACAAAGAGATCGGCATTCCTGCTCATAAAATTAACAGAACCGGCAGATCGGAAACTTTTTGGGGTCCGACCGGTAGTGAAGGACCATGCGGACCAACGACCGAGATATATGTTGACGGCATAGAAGTATGGAATATCGTTTTTAATCAATATTATCAAAAATCGGACAAGACTTTAGAGAAACTTGAAATAAAAGGCATCGATACCGGAATGGGATTTGAAAGATTGGTAATAATGATGCAAGGAGTTTCCAATGTTTACGAAACAGATCTGTTCATCCCGATAATTAAGCAGATCCAGGAAGTAAGCCATAGTTTAGATGAGAGGGTTTTAAGGATTTTAGCCGATCATATGCGGTCTTCTATATTCTTAATAGCTGACGGAGTCAGACCGTCAAATAAAGAGGCGGGATATGTTTTAAGAAGACTGCTTAGGCGGGTTTTGGCTTACAGTTCTAAATATGACATTCATGCCGATCTGTTCCCACTGATCTTAGAAAAAATAAATGAAATTTTTGGAGAAATTTATCCGGAGGTAAAGAATAAAAAAGAGATATTGGATGTTTATTATGAAGAAAAAAGTAAATTTGAAAAAGCGTTGAGTGAGGGGCTCAGAGCTTTTACCGACCTAATGTCCGAAGCGAAAGAAGAGTCTTTCTTTGTTCGATTGCAAAAAACATTAAGATTTAAGCACGTTCAAAAAACTCTTTCCGGTAAAGAAGCCTTTTCTCTTTATGAAACTTATGGATTTCCTAAAGAACTGATGCAGGAATTTTGTAGGGAAAAGAATGTGGTTTTTGATGAAGGAGGATTTGATGAAGAATATAAAAAACATCAGGAAATTTCACGTGCCGGCGCCGAGAAAAAATTTGGAGGACATGGATTAGTTTTGGATACCGGTGAACTTAAAGCAGGATCAAAAGAAGATATGGAAAAAGTTATCAGGCTTCACACGGCCACGCATTTATTGCAAAAAGCATTAAGAAACACTCTGGGAGAGGACGTAAAGCAAATGGGCTCGGATATTAATCCGGAAAGAGGCAGATTCGACTTTTCATTCGGTCGTAAGCTTACCGAGGAAGAAATTAAAAAAGTCGAGAATGAGGTGAATGACATTATCAATAAGGATCTGCCGGTCTATTTTAAAGAGATGCCGATTGAAGAAGCTAAGAAAACAGGCGCACTTTTCTTTTTTAAAGAAAAATATCCTAACGTTGTAAGGGTTTATTTTATCGGGCCGGATACTGCTTTAGGAGGAAAATCTTACAGTATCGAGTTTTGTGGAGGGCCGCATGTTGAACACACTCTTCAAATTGGTAGTTTTAAGATACAAAAGCAAGAATCAGTCGGAGCGGGAACGAGAAGAATAAAATTTCTGGTCAAATGATCTCGCTTTAATTTAAATTGACTTTTTATTTTTTTGCTTTATATTGGGATGAGCTTATTTTAAAATACGGAAGGAGGAAGGAATATGTATTTAGAGGGAGATCGCACTGTTTTGGCCATCTTGGCTATGGGGGCTATAAGCTTTTTTATAACAATATTCATCGGATTCGTTTATTTTGTTTTTCCCAAAAGATGCAATAAATGTGGAAAGCTCTTAGCGTTTGATAGTCTGGTTTCGGATAAGGTAAAATATTATGAGGCTGGTCAGTGGACGATCATCGAGAGGTCATTTTCTCAGAAAACATGCTTAAGCTGCGGATATAAAGGGAAATTGACGCCCCTAAACAGATCGCATAGGCTAGAGAAATAACAAAACTTCGTCTTTTCTGATGCGAGCAACAAACAAAACCCGCGGTCATTTCCGCGGGTTTTTTATATCGTCCTAATAAATACCAGATCATTGAGTTTACAAGTATTTATAATATGGTGGTATAATTAAATGTGTTAGACCTCAAATTTTTAAAAGGAATATTAGATAAATTAACGGTTAAAAAGCCAAACTTTTTGGTTATTGAGGTCATTGATCATTATTTGCAGATAACGGAATTAAGAGCTGACCTGATAGATAAAAACATAACTGTATATAAAAATTGGATAAAGGAAATAGATAAGATCGAAAGCGATTATCTATTACATGTTATTAAAAAGGTCATTAAAAAAATACCTAAAAGATCCGAGTTAGAGATCATTCTGAATTTGGATTCTAATTTAGCGACCACGATATATTCTTCAGTTTCACTGGTGCGTCCAAAGCCAAAAGAAATAATTGATGAGGCCGATCTGGATAATCTTATCTCACAAGCAATTTGGAGATTTTTTGATAAGCAACGTCCTAAAACGGCAAAAAAAATGGGAATAGAAGAAATAGATGTGGTTTTAAGCGATGTGCGTATTAGGGGAATAAAAGTTGATGGACATAGAGTGGTCAATCCTCTTGGATTTAAAGCAAGGTCTGTAGAAATCTATCTAAGCGAAACATATGCTGTGAGGGACTTTATAAAAGGCGTTAAAGAAATGATGCTCGACAATAAAATAATCTTTATAAGCGAAGCCGGCGCCACACTTTCGCACATGCTTTTTAAAAATTCTAAAGAAAAAGAGCCTTTGATCTTAGCTGATCTCTTTTCTGATCAAACGGTCGTTTTTCAAGCTTCGGCCGGACACTTGAATTATTTGGATAGTTTTAAATGGGGCGGAAATTCATTTGTAAACAGCATTAAAGAAAATTTCAAGATTGATCATGCCGTAGCTCATTCAATGATAGATGTATACAACAAAAATGGCGGATCGCCACATTTTACAAAAAAAATAGAAAATATTTTAATGGATGAATGCAGGGTATTAGCTAATGGCATTGAATCACTTACCTCATCAGAAGGAACGATTTATATTAATCCTTATTTCAATCCACCATCTTGTTTTATCTCTGATCGTTTTAGGTCAAAATTCGGTAAAAATTACAGCGTTCAACTTTTATCCACCGATCTAGTTATGAAAAATTTCAATTTTAAGCTACAATTTAACAAGTCAGCCAACAAATTAAAAAACACGGCGACGCTGCTCTCTGTTCTGTCGGAATTATCTATGATGCCAAAGAATGAAAAGATAAGTTATCTGGCTAATAGGAGAGTAAGGTGGCTTTTATCTTAAATAAATAATTAGATTAAAAAAATGAAAAAGATAAGCGTAAATAAAAGCGATGATGCAGCTATAATCGTAGAAAAAATAATCGATGCCGATGTAGATGAAATAGTTCTGATAATACCAAGATTTTCTCACTTGGCGGAGTCGTTGGAAAATTTTCATTTACTGAAAAGAGAAGCGGACGCTATAAATAAAAAGATCTTGATAGAATCGGTTGATACCCGGGTTATTGAGTTAGCCGAACTTGCTAAGATAGAAGCTATTAATCCATTTTTTGTAAAAAATAAAAAACAATTTTCCGATATAGTTCCTAAAAAAAATGTCCGATCCGCTCCGGCTGTAAAAAAACATTCTAATGCCGATAACGATCTGGAAAATGAAGAAGAATTTTTAAAACAGCTTTCAAGCGAATCATTTGAGTCTGGCGAAAATGGTATTCGGCACAATATGATGCGAAATGAAATTTTTAAAAAGGAAAATGCTTCTGAAATTTCAGATGCGGATAAGGAGGGTGAAAAGTGGTCGTTTTTTAAAAAAATTCCGATAAAAACGCTTGGCGCGCTAATTATTCTGGGTGTTATCGCTTACGGAGCGGCTACGATCCTTCCAAGAGCGGATATAAAAATAGTTACCAAAAAATTGAACTGGTCTTACAATGACTCTGTAATTACGCAGTTATCTGCTAAACCGGATTATACTACCGTTACAATTCCTAATCAGAAATTTACCGCAACAAAAAATACCACAATGTCCTTTCCCGCTACCGGTAAAAAACAAGTTTCTAATGTAGCCACGGGAACGATCACTATCTACAATAGTTATAGCTCGAGTCCTCAGCCACTTGTTAAAAATACAAGATTTATGTCTCCGGATGGAAAGATATTCTTGTTGACAAAAGCTATTACAGTGCCAGGGGCTAAAGTTTCTGAAGGAAAAATAATTCCTTCGAGCATCGACGCGGCTGTTGTTGCAGAAAAAGCGGGAGCTGAATACAATATAGATCCCGTAAAGCTATTTACTATTCCTGGATTTCAAGGGGGTCCAAAATATAATGCTTTTTACGGACAATCAAAATCGGCAATGAGCGGGGGATTTGTTGGCGAGCTTGCATATCCGACAACTGCCGATATATCAGCCGCCACAAAAAAAATATCTGATTCTTTGCAAAGCGATCTAAAGACATCTCTTTATGCTCAGATATCGGGAGATTTTAAAATCATTGACGGTGCTACAAGTTTTTCCATTCTAAATCAAACCAATGATACAAACGTTGATAAGGATGGTAATTTTTCTGTTTTCGCCAACGGTCAAATGTCGATAATCGCTTTTAAGGAGTCCGATCTAATTGATATATTGAAACAAAAGGCGGAGGCCGAAAATAGCGACTATCAAGTTAAAAGCTACGATATTCAATATGGTGTCGCCAGAACGGATGCGTCTGGACGCATGAGCTTCCCAGTCACTTTTAATGCGATATTAAGCTATAAAATAGATGCCGATCAGTTAAAGCGGGCTGTGGCGGGAAATTCCGATATCGATCTTAGAAAGGCAATATTTTCTTTACCCGGTCTAGACACTGCGAATGTATCGCTATGGCCTTTTTGGGTTAAAACTGTGCCGAAAAATATAAATAAGATCAATGTGGTGATTGACTAGAAATCGGCACTATGTTATATTCTTACATACCGTTTTTATTATGAATGACAATTCTGTTAAGAGGTTAGATGGCATAGTTGAAGAAGCTCTTCCGGGTACCAATTTTAGGGTTAAGAGCGGAGATAAAATGATCCTCGCGCATCTTTCCGGAAAAATGCGCATGAATTACATTAAAATACTACCGGGCGACAAAGTGACGTTGGAAGTAAGTACTTACGACGAAACTCGCGGAAGAATTATAAGAAGACTTTAAAACAAAAAAATAAAATATGAAAGTTAGAGCTTCAGTAAAAAAGATTTGTAACAATTGCAAGGTCGTCAGAAGAAAGGGCCGTGTTTGTATTATTTGTAAAATAGCGAAACACAAACAAAGGCAGGGTTAAAATATTAAATAAATTTTTAATTTTTAAAATTATGCGTTTATTAGGTATAAATATTCCGGACAATAAAAGAATCGAGGTTTCTCTGACATACCTTTATGGTATCGGTCCGACTTTATCCAGGGATATTTTAAAAAATACCAAGATTAATATGGATAAGAGGGCTAAGGATCTTACGGCCGACGAACTCAGCAAGATCAAGGAATACGTAGAAAAGAATTATAAAGTTGAAGGAGAGCTTAAGCAGATAATCAAGTCCAATATCGCAATGCTTAAAGAATTGCAAACATACCGTGGCGCAAGACATATGCGCAAATTGCCGGTTCATGGACAAAGAACAAAGACCAATTCCAGGACGGTTCGCGGAAATGTAAGGAAAACGGCCGGAAGCGGTAAGAGAAAAGTTGAACTTAAATAAACAAAGTAAATAATATGGGAAAAAAGAAAGTAGCAAAAACTGAAAATAAAGAAAATGCTTTGACAGAAAGCGCAAAAATAGAGGGCGCTGTAGTTAAGGCGGTCACTAAGTCATCGAGTAAAAAAGTAGACACTGGAAGTGCTTATGTAAAAGCAACATATAATAATACTTTAATTTCCGTTACTGATGAGAAGGGTAATTTAATGGCATGGTCTTCGGCTGGATCGCTTGGTTTTTCCGGTCCTAAAAAAGCCACTCCGTTCGCAGCTTCAAAGGTAGTTGCTGCTTTAGCCGAAAAATTAAAGAAAACGGGACCGGTTAATCTTCACGTTATGGTCAATGGCGTTGGAGGTGGCCGAGATTCTGCAGTTCGTTCTTTTGCCAACCAAGGTTTTAATATTCTTTCGATAAGAGATGTTACGCCGATTCCGCATAATGGACCAAGGCCAACCAAAACAAGACGCATATAATAATAAACATAAAAAAATATTTTAAACAAATCTCATGTTTGATACCAGCGAAAAAAAAGAGAGGTCATTAGGCACTAAGCTTTTTCTAAAAGCTCATCGTTGTAATTCCGCGAAGTGCGCTACAGTAAGAAGACAATCTCGCCCCGGAGCTCACGGCGCTGCTAGACAAAGAGCAAAGTCTGAGTATGGGCAACAGTTGGCCGAAAAACAAAAAATAAGGTTTTCTTATGGTTTGAAAGAAGCTCAGATGCGTAAAGTTTTTGAAGCGGCTTCTAAGAATGTAGGTGTAACCGGAAAAATGATAGTTCAGATCCTAGAAAGTCGCCTGGATAATGCTGTTTTTCGCTTGGGTATCGCACCTTCTCGTTCTGTAGCTAGACAATTGATAAGCCATGGGCATATCACGGTAAATGGAAAGAAGGTCACCATTCCCTCATACTCCGTAAAAGTAAATGACAAGCTTGGCATTCGTTTACAATCGAAAGATCATCATGCTTTTAAAGAATTATCTGAAAGTTTAAAGAAATACAATCCGCCGATTTGGCTTAATTTAGATACTGAAAAAATAGAGGGTAGGGTAGTTGCCCCAGCCGCTGATAGCGATTTTCCTTTTGACGTTAATATGGTCGTCGACTTTTATTCAAAACAATAAAATTAAAAAATATGGAATTTACTTATTTAAGCGAATCGGTAAGCATTAAAAAGATCTCCGAAACAGTAACTGACGGAGTTTTTGAGATAGAAGGATTGTATAATGGCTATGGTTTAACGCTTGGCAATGCATTAAGAAGAGCTCTTTTTTCTTCTTTGCCCGGAGCCGCTATTACTCAAGTTAAAATAAAAGGCGTTGATCATGAGTTTTCTACCATTCCGGGTGTGATCGAAGACGTTGTAGAGATTTGTTTGAATTTTAAAAAAGTAAGATTCCGCCTTTTTACAGACGAACCGCAAACATTAATGTTGAAGGTGAAGGGGGAAAAGGATGTCCTCGCCGGAGATATTGAAACCAATTCTCAGGTTGAAATTATTACTCCAGATATCCATATTGCTTCTTTAAGCTCCAAATCTTCGGATTTTGAAGTTGAGATAAGAGTTGAAAGGGGGCTTGGTTATGTTCCGGTTGAGGCCAGAAAATTCGAAAAGTTGCCTATTGGTACCATCTCTCTTGATTCTTTATTTTCCCCGGTAATTAAAGTTAATTTTACTGTTGAAAATATGCGTGTAGGAGACAGAACGGATTATAATAGGCTTAAAATGGAGGTTAGGACGGATGGAAGCATCACTCCTTCATCAGCAATGCATAAAGCTAGCAATATCCTAAAAGATCACTTCGATAAATTATCTAAATTAGAGGTAATGGAGATCAATAAGGAACCGGAAAAAGAAACGAAAATAAAAAAAGCGGCAAAAAAGAAATCTAAATAGTAATAAAACAATGAGGAAGCTCCATAAGAAAAAAGGACCAAGAAGATCATTCAAGAAAATTCTGGCCCACAATTTAATAATGAAAGGTAAGATAGAAACGACTGAGGCAAGGGCTAAGGAAATAAAACCGCTTATAGAAAAGGCGATAACTTTAGCAAAGAAAAATAACTTAGCCAGTCTACGCCTGCTGTTATCTAGGCTAAGCAAGGATTCCGCCAATAAAATTTTTTATGAATTGGCTCAAAAGTATAAAGACAGAAAGTCTGGCTATCTTCGCATTATGAAGATCGGCGGGCAAAGGAAGCGCGATGCTGCTTCAATGGTATTAATTGAATTTGTATAAAAATATGGAACATATTATCGATGCAACAAATAAAAAAATGGGGAGGCTGGCTTCGGAAGTAGCCGGTATTTTGCAAAATAAAAATAGTGCGTATTATGAATCAAGATTATCAGGAAATGGAAAGGTAATTATTAAAAATATCGATAAGTTGGATATTTCTCCGAGAAAAATGGAGCAAAAAGTATACTACCGCCATACCGGATATATGGGCCACTTAAAAGAAAAGAAATTGAAAGAGCTTTTTGCCGAATCTCCGGCAAAAGTTCTTAGAAAAGCGGTCCAACAAATGCTTCCTAAAAATTCTCTGCAACCAAAAAGAATGAGAAGATTAATTATCGAAAAATAAAAATATGATAAAAAAGACAGCAAAAAAGAGTTTATCGGCTAGTGAGTCTAAAAAAGAAACCAAGAAGGCCCCCGTTAAACATACTACAAAAAAGGAATCCGGCGCTTTAAAAAATAGATATATCGAAGCCGTTGGGAGAAGAAAAACTTCGGTGGCCAGGGTGCGTTTAACTCCAAATGAATCAGGTATTAAAATCAATGGAAGGGATTATAAAGAATATTTAAGATTACCCAAGCTCCAAGAGATAGCCATTTCTCCGTTAACAGTTCTTGACTTGAAGGATAAACACGGCTTTTCTATTACTGTAGTTGGAGGCGGTATCGCTTCGCAAGCAGGAGCCGTTCGCCATGGTATCTCTAGAGTACTAGTTAAACTTGACGAAGAGCTTAAGAAGAGATTGAAAAAATATGATTTTCTTACGCGCGACCCGAGAATGGTAGAAAGGAAAAAGTACGGACTTAAGAAAGCTAGAAGGGCGCCACAGTGGGCAAAACGTTAAGATTTATAAAAAACCCCGGAGTTAATTATCCGGGGTTTTTGTTTGCGCTTTAATTTATTATTGACGTGTATAAAGATCCATCGCTAAGCAAATAAAGCGTATTATTTGCTTGATAGTAGAAGTATTTATCAACGGCGCTATCAACTATTTGTCTGTTCTTTGGAGGATCGGTATCATTTATCTCGAAAAGATCGAGAGAACTTGAATGTTTTACAAATAAATATGCCGAGTTATTAAACCAGCTTATGGGATAATCTTTATCTAAAACATCGGTTCTAAAAACCGATGACGACATAGGTTTCTTCGCAAATATATCATAATCATCTCCTATAAAAAAAACATTTACCGATTTGTTATCTTCTCCGATCATGGCCATTTTTTTGCATTTTCCA
>JAMCXE010000024.1 GCA_023474975.1 Patescibacteria group bacterium | reverse complement strand
ACTCCAACCTTGATAAACTAAGTGAACTGCCTGCATACGCACCTTTGGCGTATTAGGATTATTTGTATATGACATATACATAGAAGTTTATATCTCAAGGTGCGTCCAAGCTATTGAACCATAACGACGGGGTTGACTTATATCTAAATATTTGGCATAATATAGAAGTTCGTTAACAAAGCAAAAATCACATGGAGGTATGCGATATGAATAATATCGTGAGCCGGTTAGTCCTGTCGATCTTTGCTCCCAAAACGCCCGAAAAGCGCAGTCTGTCTATACATCAAGAGCATGAGCTTCTCATGAAACTTGAAAAAGCCGGACTGCTCCCGCAGGACGCCCAAAGAGTAATAGACTCGAAAGGAAATGCAGTAGCGGAAGAAATGCTGTACGTGCTCAGGAACGGCGTCTTCGAGCCGACCAAGAGCCAGAAAGCCGCCAAAGAGATCATGGGTAATAACTTCTTTGGCATTGAAGATGCTATAGAGCACTTCAAGCTCCGTCCGACCAGAAGCGAAATAGCAACGCTGCAAGATGTTCCCTTCTCGGAAGCAACTCTCAGGGCGTGTAAAGATACGCACGTCCTGGTAGCTGTCTTCTCTCTTTCGATACTGGAAATGCTCAGCAATAAAATGCTGCAGCCGCTTTTCAGCGTCGGCGATACCGAGAAGGCTCCGTGGTTCAAGAAGGAGAAGTTCTTCTGGAAAGAAGGCGAAGTGCGCTGGTGCCTCATCCGCAAAAACCCGGAAGATGACTCATTCAACGAAGAATGGGTCGATCAGCTGAGCAGATTCGGAATGCACTCCGATCCCGCACGGGTACGCATGGCTGTCTACGCCGCCCTCGGACATTTCCTGAAAACAGGAGAAAGGATGTTCGCGGAAGGCATGGCCAGGTGCGCCGAGCTGGACGAAAGCGGAAGACGCATCACCGTCGGACCCTTCAAGGAGGACGGGCTTCGCATACAGGCATGGTGGGACGACAGCAGGGCCTACTTCGTGGGCGCCGCTTCGGCACACAAAGAAGAATAAGAGTTCTTTAACAAAAGAGCCCTGGACGAAAGTCGGGGCTCTTTTTTATCTCAACGGACAAGCACTCCATAATCCAACCCCCGCTTGTCGCGCATTTTTCTGAGCGGCTATAAATAAACTTTGATATTTTACGTCCGGGGGAACCGTATCGGAATAAGCAAAGCCCTGTTTTACCAACTCTAGGTTTATAAACTCATCACCAACATAAACATATCGCAAAAGCCGACCGTATTTATCCGTTTCTGATACGTCTTTTACAAGCCGCACGGTTTTGCCCTCAACTAATTCTTTATTTCTATCAGACGCTTCTTTGCCAAAACACTGCACAGGATTACGCGGGTCAACGGTTTCCGGCGTATCCATTCCAATATATCTCACCCTTTCCCCTCCCTCTATTTCAATGGTATCTCCGTCAATAACACGAATTACTTTATAAGAACCAGCAAAGTCATTAGTCGAACCAGATCTTACAACTTCAACTTTACTGTTTTTATCTAAAATGCTTCCAAGATCAACCGAAGAATTTTCTTTCGATGCGGGAGCTTGATTGGACCGAGCCAAAAATATAGCACCAACGAATAGTGCCATAATTATTCCCAATGAAACCAAAAATTTTCTTAAATTAGAAAATTTCACGTATTAAATTATATCAAAAAACCGCTCACATCCGCCAAATGGCGGAACGGAGCGGTTTTTATTTAGCGGTTATTAAACGCGCTTAACATTCTTGGCAGCTGGGCCTTTTTCTGTATCAACGACATCAAAGGTGACTTTATCGCCAACTTTAAGATCATCGAACATAACGCCGCTGAGTTCCTTAGAATGAAAGAAGAGATCTTTCGCCTCGCCTTCGCGGGTAATAAATCCAAATCCTTTTTGTGTAAGAGTCTTGATCGTTCCGTCCATGTTTTTGTTTTTATATTTTTATAGAGAAACTCGACTCTGTTTCTGTGCTGTATAGTATCGTATCAGTGTACTGGTAAACAGGAATAATGCAATGGCAAAATTTTAAAGGCTATTTAATAAAGAGCTTTTTCGTATTGAAAATGGTCTTCTCCGTCTTTTTTGTCTTCCTTTATTTTCTTAAATCCGGCACGCTCTAATACACCTATCGATCTGCTGTTCCTGGCTAAAACACCGGCAAAAAGCTTGGCATAGCCAACACCCTTGGCAAGCGAACACAATTCCACAACCGCATTGGTCATAAAACCCCGATAATTTTCATCAGCCCAATATCCAATTTCCGCCCTGTTCAGATCGCGACTTTTTATATCTATGGCACCAATTATTTCTGAATCTTGTTTTCTTACGATGAATACAAAATGAGTTTGATCATTCCATCCCCCCTTGATCCATTTCACGAAACTACGGGCATCCTCTTCTGTATACGGCTTACCGTTAAGTCTTTTTTTAAATAGAATGTCATACGCATTTTTCTGAGAACAAATCTTTGTTATTTTTTTAATGTCATCATCAGAAAAAACCATATCCGCACCACCCAACATTTCATATTTTTCACCTGTTGAAAAATTTGTTATTTCTTTTTTGATCTGCGATCCAAAAATAGACACTAACTTTTTTCCAAAATTCAAATAAGTGACGGTCAATTGCAAAACAGTAGCGAATGAAACCCATAAAATATATGGGATCTGCGCATAAATGACCCATAAAGAGAACGGATAAATAGCAAGTATTCCCCAGATCAACGTTCCAAGGACCAAGAGAACATCGACAGCGGCTAAAATATTATTTTTTAAGCCAAATTGAATTGGCGTGAAAGAAAAATTAAAAATTAAATTAAGAATGAAGGGCAATGCAACCGCGAAACCGATCTGATCTTGCCACGCCATCCAAAAAACCTTACCAAAAGAAACGGCGATCAAAACATATAGAAATGTCCACACGGGACCGAAAAGATATCCGGGCGGTGCCCAAGAGGGCTTTTTTAGTTGCTGATACCAATTGTAATTTTCCATATTTTAAAAAATTTATTCGGCAAATAATAGGTCCACCTCTTTTTTATTAAGATTCCTGGTTTGGCCAGAAGTTAAATTACCTAATTTTATATTTCCTATACGCACACGCTTCAGTAAAGAAACGGTGTAGCCAAGCTCACTGAGCATTACGCGGATCTGATGTTTTTTGCCTTCGTGAAGAATAATATCCAACCGATGATCGTTCAAGATCTTTGCTTGCGCGGGAAGAAGCTGGCCAAGATCGGTCTGCATCCCCTTTTCAAAAATAGCCGGAATTCCGCTGCGTAATTTTTCCCTTACTTCTACTATATATTCTTTTTCGAAAGTTTCTTCGTCGCCCAAAAGCTTGGAAGTTATCCTGCCGTCATTTGTTAATATCAGTAAACCTTCCGATTCTTTATCTAATCTTCCGACCGGAAAAAGCCCTCTTGGCTGCCATTCATTAATAACGCTTGGCTGGCCTTTGAGTCCCTGCGTGGCGATCCCCCAAGGCTTGTAATACGCCAAATAGATCATCTCTTTCATGACTCCTTCGCGCACCGACACGTCGTCACCCTCATTCACCATCGTTCCCAGCTTAGCTTTTTTTCCATTTACCAAAACATGGCCGCTTTCAATAAGCCGATCGGATTCTCTGCGCGATGCCAGCCCCATATCACGCAAATATTTATTTAAACGAATCGGATATTCCATATAAAACTATCTTATCACGATATCGCCGATATAGTAATTCTTCAGAATATCCCAGGCGAAATTAGAGTGAATAGCGGCAAAAATTCCCGTCACTTCTTTTCCGCAATTGGAAATGATCTTGCTTGGCCCGCCGGGATGCTGATAAATATAAGATGTAACGTCATAAACTTTATTATTGATCATCAGATAGCAATCACTTGCAGATGCGTGCTTAGCGACTTCAGCGGCAGTAAAAGAAGGCCCGGTTGTTTGAGTTGTAGTACTGGCGCTTGCGGAAGGCTGAGACGATCCCTGCCGCAAACTAACCGTATTTTTTGCGGAGAAAAAACCCGCTCCAAATATCACCAAAACTATGGCCGCAAAAATTATAAGAGATATCAATGTTATTTTTTTCAGCATGATCTAATTTAAAAACTAAATTCTTCCGAATGAATGAATTTTCTTTTAACTTTCTTGAACAAAAATTGTTTTCGAAGCGAATCTATCATCGCCGGTGGAGCGCAAAGAAAAATATCGTTATTCATCGTAAGACGGCCGGTCGTCTTTTGAATGATGTCGGCGGTAATGCGGACTTCTTTGTCGGTATAGTAAGATATCACTTTGAACTTCCCGTTCAAAGACGCTGAGATATTTTTGAGAAGATCCAAATACACCGCCTCGCCCTCATTCTTTACGCAGTAATACAGATCAATATTGTATCCATCTTCTATTTTCAACGACTTTGCCATACTTATGAACGGAGTCACTCCGATGCCGCCAGCTATCCATATCTGATCTTTATTTTTGGCATTTTTATATGAAAAATTTCCAAAGGGACCCTCTATTTTTGCCGACGTTCCCGGCAAAAGAGTTGAGAGCTTAGCGGTATAATCGCCCAAGCTTTTGGCAATGATAGAAATATTTTGGTCGTCAGGTCCGGAAGTAATGCTGAACGGATGGCTCTCGGCGCCGATCGTTTTTCCGTAAAAACTTACGAAAATAAATTGTCCCGGCACAAACATCATGCGCTCGCCGACAGGCCGCATAGTTATTTCCGTTATAGAATCGCTCAACGCACGCACCCCCAAAACCGTGTATCTGAATTTTTTAACCAAAAGCCAGCCAAATAAAGTCCGGTATGCAAAAGCCAACAGGCCGATAGCAGAAATACTAAGCACATACCACCTCAGCGGCATATAGCGCGAAACATCACTTGGAATAAGCCAAACATGCATAGACGCCATAAAGAATGCAAAACCTAAAAATTTATGCGTCCATTTCCAAATATTATATTTTGGACGGAGATAAAGAGTGAGCACTATGAGCACCAGCATTAACCCAAGCGACAATATTCCCCAATTTCTCGGCCAATATGAACCAACGGACAAAAAACTTGCCGCACCGGCGAAAGATCCGGCCGAATATCTGGCCAATAAAAACAGCGGATGAAAAAGCAGAAAAATAAAAGCAACTTGGCCTAAAACATTGTGCTTTGCGTATGCCCTGTCCAATCCGCCAAAATATTTATCTAAGAAATGAAGCCGTGCACTCAAAACCAAATTGAGCGCGAACATGGCCACGCCCACAAGTCCCAGCAGCTGACCAATGCTGGTCATGGCGTTATTAAGATCACCGAATCGCGGCGCGAAAGCAGGCGCTTGCCACCACAAAAAAGCCGGAATAAAAGACAATATCAATATCACCGCCCAACCTAAATTTCTCTGAATGGTTCTCATGTATATCCTAATTCTAATTCTTCAAATAATGTTCCAATGTGTAGATCCAGTCTTCATCCGTGCCGCCCTCTTCCATTTTTCTGCTAAGCATCCATTCAAGATAGCCCCTATCTGTTTTTACCACCTCCTCGATCTTTTTATCTTTATATTTTCCAAAATTAAATAATCTGAAAAGTGACGGATGGCTGGACACCTCTATCATTTTTGCTATGGCGCTGTTTTCGTTGCCGGTCTCTTTGATCATTTTTGCAAGCAATCTTTCAAAAACTCCGGAAAGCACCTTCACGTCTTCCTCGGCGTCATGCACTCCGGCGTCTATGTCCAGATCCAAAAAATATCTCAAAAACTGCAAATTATATTCCGGAATTTGATTGTCCGAATCCAAATATCTGGCAACGCGAAATGTGCAGATGCTTTGCGGCACCGCAATTCCTTCCGATTCCAGCATCGCTTTATCAAATCGCGCATTGTGAGCCACCATTATTCCTTTGGAAAGCAGCGCTTCAATTTCTTTATACATCTCACTTCCCTGGAACGGCGGCTTATCCGCTAAAAATTTATTTGTGATGTGCGTGATGCTCATGGCCTTCACCGACATCGGAAGCGGCGGCTTAAAATATTCGGTATGATATTCACCGTCCACTTTATAGCAAATCTGACAGAGCCGGTCTTTCAAAACATCATTGCCCGTTGTTTCTGTGTCCAAAAAAATTAATTTGTCTTTCATATGTATATATTCTAACTCATTTTTCTGCCATTGCGAGAGCTTTGGCCCGTAGCGATCTCCCTTATCTATAATTGCGAACGTAGCCGAAACATTCCTCAATTGCGAGCGTAGCCGAAACATTCCTCGCCGCTCTGTCATTGCGAGTGCAGCCGAAGCAATCTCACAAACTAAAATACAGATCTTTCCATTCCGAATTTATTTTGTTTACTAGATCTATCTTCTTTTTTCTTGAACCAGCTTTGATCTGTTTCTCTCTTGAAATGGCATTATAAGAATTATCAAATATTTCAAAGTAAACTAACTTAGTTATATTGTATTTTTTGGTAAATCCTTTAACAATTTTATTTTTATGTTGGAAAACTCTCTTTTTCAGATCATTTGTAACTCCGGTATAAATAACGGCATTGTTTTTGTTAGTCATTAAATAAACGAAATAATATTTATCCATATAGATAGATTGCTTCGCTCCGCTCGCAATGACGAGCTTTAAATCAATAGTATATCCGCAAAAATAGTATATTCCACTCCGTCATTGCGAGGACTTCTTAGTCCGCGGCAATCTGGATTGCTTCGCTCCGCTCGCAATGACGGTTTTATGAAATGAGTTTATAAAGCTCCCTCCAAATAGCATACATCGCATATGTATCCCGCTCGCAATAAGCCAGCAGATCTTTTGCAATTTGGTCTTTTTCTTTTTGAGGCAATGAACCGAGCGCAATTTTGTCCCAGCTCTGCGAAGCCGTGCCGCCTTCGCGGATGTTAAGATTTTTGTAAGTTAGCTCCGGAGCCAACACGGGCAAAACATATTTTATGGAAGTGCTGCCCTTAAAATCCTTATGCACATAATATTGCTTGGTAAAAATATCCATAAGGTCATATATTCTGGCGTTGACCGAATCCATGAACGATTTGAATTCCGGCAGCCTCTTCCCTATTTCATTATTTCTTTGAGATTCAAATTTTTTGTTCCACACGATCACCGTGCCCTTGTCGCCGATGTTTTTCTGAAGCGACTCCGCCAGCGCGCGGCTCGGGTCGTCTGCTTTTGTATATAAAAATTCAAAATGTTCCGGCTTGTCCTGAGCTTTGCCGAAGGACTCTTTGTCGGCCGGCGAATTTAATTTATGCAGAGAATACTGGAAAGGAATTTGATTATATGGCGAATATCCGTCAAAGCGCGGAACCGCCGCCGGGCAAGTTTCATAGTCCAAAAAATAGAGCGGAAAAGACAGCTCGCCAAGCTCTCTCGCTATCAATTCTTTTTCCAATAAAACTTTATCCAAAACGTGCGCCTGGATCTGATTTTTCTGAATTTCGGTAAACTCGATCTCTTCGGGAATTTCGTGAATATGAAAAATATT
This sequence comes from Patescibacteria group bacterium, assembly GCA_023474975.1. Classification (GTDB taxonomy): domain Bacteria; phylum Patescibacteriota; class Minisyncoccia; order UBA6257; family 02-FULL-45-10c; genus JAHILT01. The sequence continues at coordinate 1,669 of JAMCXE010000024.1, read as the reverse complement.
CATTTCTATGAGCTGCTGAAGTTTTTTCTTGCTGCTTCCAATGCGGGCAATGTCGTGCACGCTATATTCCGGCACATCTGGATTTGAATAAGAAAATGTGGTGCAGTGATTGTTGCGGCTTTTGTTTATGCAATCGCAGTGACCTGCCGGCTCAGTTTCGCTGGATAAATATTTTAGCGCCGCATCCATTTCCGCGCTCACTTCGTCAACTATTTTTTCTACTTCTTCGGTAACATCTTCAATTACAAAAAGACTCTTAAGATCCAGCTCTCCGTGGCAGACATATTTCGGATTCAAATGAATCACGCTAATTTTTTTTATCTTCAAATCAAATTTTCTTAGTAAATTAACCTGAAAAGCCAAGTCATAATAATGATGCTCTTCAACTTTGCTAGTGGCTTTCACTTCGTATAAGTTGTATCCGCCCGTTTTTTCATCACCCGCCCCCTCATCAATTCCATTGGTGTGGGGGTACTCTAAAATATCTGCCGCCGCCAAAAAACCGTCTCGGACAAAGATCGGCTGAAATATAACTGGCGCCTTCGCCGCCAACAATTCCAACGTTCTTTCCCGGTCTTTCCTTTCCCTGCCCTCAACCAAAACTCCTTCGGAAAAAAGTTTTCTAGCCAAAAGCTCAACCTCATTTCCGGTTTCAATGATGGTTTTCTCAAATTCAGAAAGCTCCGACTTATTATAAATATCCGGCCGATGTTTCTTCAGCCAGACATTTTTCCGGCAGTCTCTGTATAAGATGTAGTCTGTTTTGGAGATTGTGAGCATTTTTAAATAAAAATTATCCGAATAATTGGGAATGGCTGCCAATATCTATCAAAACCAAAATAACAGCCTTCTTATCTATTTTATATATTAATAACAGATCGTTAAAAATATGGCACTCCCTATAACCAGAAAATTCACCACTCAATGAATGATCCTTATATTTTTTATCCAATGATGATCCGGAGGCAATTTTATCAATTACAGATCCTATGACTTTCTTTTTGTTTTGCTTGAGTCCTGAATTTGTAAGTCTTTTAAACGATCTCTCGAAATCCTTGGTACGCAGAATCGTATACATCTATCAATTCTACCAAATTACAAACCCCTAAGCGCTTCTCGAGCAGAATTATATCTCTTGCCGCGCCTCAAAGTATTGGCAACCTCTCTATCCCAGCGAGCTTTAATGGCGGCTTTATTGTTTGTTGGAATAAAGGGTAATCCATCCTCCTTTACTACCTGATTAAGAAATATCTTAACCGCGCTGGACATATCCAAGCCAAGCCTCGCAAGAGTTTTGCTGGCTTGCACTTTAGTTTTTTCTTCAATTCTTACATTTAAAGTAGTCATACAGTAAGTATATACATCGTATATACTTTGTCAATGCATACTGTATGTTATAGTAAGCCCCCTCTCTTTAAATTTATTTATAATAATATATTCAGCCAAAAATTTTTCTGCGGTCTCTGCATAAGATGTAGTCAGTTTTGGAGATTGTTAGCATTTATTTTTGATCTGTTATTACAACTATTTTCTTATTCTGAAAATCTTTTAAAATAATAGGTTCAACAACTGGAATTTCATCGGCCATCTCAACTTCAATAGAATCGCCATGTTGTTTTGCAATTTTTTCTAATTTTTTTATAAATTCTTTCAATTTCATATTATTTTA
>JAMCXE010000037.1 GCA_023474975.1 Patescibacteria group bacterium | reverse complement strand
TTATTTTCTAAATTTTATCATTTCCACAAGCCGAAATTTCATCATGATTGGTATTATGATTTCGCTGATTATGGTAATCCCGAAGAATGGAATAAAAAATTTAATAGTGTAAAAGCATTTGAAAATAAAGATGTTTTTAAAGATGATGTCAAATAGTTTAAAAATCGGCGGTTTTTAATATTATCGAAACGGCTTGAGGAAATGATAAAATTTAGAAAATAAAAATAGTAATTAAGGCGAATATTATTTTATAGAAAATATAGAGAATCGGGAGCTGTGGATAATTTGAAACAGAGCACGAAAAAAGCCCATAAATACGGGCTTTTTTCGTGCTCATTGCGGCTTTGACATATTGTGGCGTGGTGGGGTAATATGTATATATAGTGGTAGGAAGTGGATAACTATGGGGATAACGCCTGATTCTGGGGATAACTCCCGATTTTACCCAAGAGTGAAACGATTGGATGTAAAATCGAGGACCCTGTTAAATAATTTTGCTGAAAGCAAAATTACTGCAGGGCAGTATTTAACAGGGTGCTCAAAATTAATAAATTAATTTCTCGCATGTTCATTGGAGAGTACAAACATAGTTTAGATTCAAAGGGCAGGATCGCTCTTCCTGTAAAATTCCGCCAAAAAGTGGGAACCGGCGCAATTATTACAAAGGGCTTGGATCGCTGTCTTTTTGTTTTTACTTCAAAAGATTGGGAAGTTTTGGCGCAAAAATTAATCACGCTTCCTTTGGTTCAAGCCAATTCCAGGGCATTTGTTCGTTTAATGGTTGCTGGAGCTATGGACGTGGAACTTGATAAGCAGGGGAGAATATTAATACCCGACTATTTAAGAGAATATGCGGGGCTTCAGAAAGAGACGGTAATAGCCGGAGTTTATAATCGCATTGAAATCTGGAACAGCACGAATTGGCAGGAATATAAAACAAAAACCGAGTCATCTTCAGATGAAATAGCAGAAAAGTTGGGTGAACTCGGGATTTAAATAATTAACAAACTTGGTTTTAGCGACATGGGTTTGTAGGACTTCCGCCTAAACACTAAAAACTAAGGTTTGAAAATATGCCACACATTCCAGTTCTTTTAAATGAAGTGATGGAGATATTAAAGCCGCAGAAGGGCGAATTCTTTATTGATGCCACTTTCGGCAGAGGGGGGCATTCAGAAAAGATCTTGGAAGCGATAGGTAAAGAAGGAATGCTTTTGGCAATAGATTGGGATAAAAAAGCAGCTGAGCGGAATAGTCGATTCTTGGAGAATGAAAATGTAATTTTCGTGAATGCTAATTACGCTGGATTGAAAGATATTTTAAAGAAAAAGAATTTGCCGAAGGCCGATGGTTTACTTATGGATCTTGGATTTTCTTCCGATCAGCTTGAGGATTCCGGGAAGGGGTTCAGTTTTAGAAGGAATGAGCCACTTTTGATGTCTTATGGAGAAGGTGGCTTAACGGCCAGGGAAGTTGTCAATTCGTATTCGGAGGAAAAACTGGCAAGGATCATAAGGGATATGGGAGAGGAGAAGTTCGCGGGCAGGATCGCTAGAAATATAGTAGAGCAAAGAAAGATCGCCCCTATAGAAACCAGTTTTCGGCTTGCGGATATAGTTAGGAAGTCGGTTCCGAATGGGTATGAAAGAGGGAGGATAGACCCAGCTACCAGAACGTTTCAGGCCCTGAGGATATATGTAAACGGCGAACTAGAAAATTTAAAAACAGTGCTTGGTGATCTGGGATTTATTTTAAAGGAGGGCGGCAGAGCGGCCATAATATCATTCCATTCATTAGAAGATAGAGTAGTAAAAAACTACTTCAGAGAACTTAAAAGATCCGGTATTGCGGAACTTTTAAATAAAAAAGTAATAATGGCTTCTCGGGAAGAGGCCGTTGCCAATCCCAGAAGTCGGTCGGCTAAGCTCAGGGGAATAGTAATTAAAATTAATAAATAATTAGCGACTAGTAACTAGAAAATCATAAAAACTCTAGTATCCAAATATCATTGGCTAGTCCACCACTTATATGACAATTATAGAACCACACAAAGCAAAGTATTCATATAATCCAATTGTTTTATACATGCTATTCGCACTAGCCGCACTGGCTTGTTTGAATATATATTTTTATAATGAAGGGGTAGATCTCAGGCATTCAATATCCGCCAATTCTAAAATATTGCAAAGTCTTCAAGTTAATAACGCTGAATTGAAAAGTCGGCTCTATGCAGTGACCGATCTTGGTAATTTGGATGCGATCGCTAAGAGTGAAAATTTGGTTAAGGATTGAATGCCTGGATATATAGAAACAACGACGGGTATTTTAGCGGTAAATTAAAAGCTTGGAAATAAGAGATATCGACAAATATGAAAAAACGAATTTTTTTTATTTCAATATTTTTCGCTTTTTTATATTTGGCGCTTATTTCTAATGTGTATAATCTTCAGATAGCGAAAGGATCTTATTATTCTGCTCGGGCTGCTGCGCAGAATCAACTTTCCGGACTTTTGTCGGCGGTAAGGGGTGATATCTATTTTATGGACAAAGATGGAAATCTTTTTCCGGCCGCAATAAATAAAAAATACTATGTTATTTATGCGGTGCCGAAAGAAATATCCGCAGGTGGCGAAGTCGCTATTGATCAAGCAGCGGATAAAGTTTCCGGCATACTTAATCTGGATAAGGCGAAGTTGGTTAAGGCCTTTTCCAATAAAGCAAGTCTTTATTATGCTATTTTAAAAAAAGCTGAAAAAAGTCAGGCAGATGCTATAAGAAGCGAAGATATTTCTGGTATATATATTGGCAGCGAGGATCTGAGATACTATCCTTTTAATAATATAGCTTCACAGCTTCTGGGATTTGTATCTAGGAGTTCGGACAGCGACGCAGTTTCTGGGAAGTATGGGCTAGAATCTTATTTTGATAAAATACTATCTGGAAAAGATGGGGAATTGAAGGGCGATAAAATAGTCAATGCTCAGGACGGAAAGGATATCGTTTTAACTATCGATCCTACGGTTCAGGAAAGAGCGGAGGCGATCCTAAATAGCCTTATTTCTAAATTTAAGGGAGAGGGGGGAACGGTTATAGTACAAGAGCCTAAAACCGGAAGGATAATTGCTATGGGAAGTTCTCCGAACTTCGATCCGAATAATTTTTCTAGTTCTCCTATTCAGAATTTTATTAATCCAGTGGTTCAGAGTCTTTATGAGCCCGGTTCGGTTTTTAAGGTTCTTACTATGGCGGCGGGCTTAGATGCCGGCAAGCTCACCCCCGATACCACATATATAGATAAAGGTTTTATTAAAGTAGACGGATATAAAATAAGTAATTGGGATGCTACAGAAAGGGGGGCGCACGGGCTTACCACTATGACCGGAGTCATTGAGAATTCTCTTAACACCGGCGCTGCTTTTGCAGAGCAACTTATAGGCAGGGATCTTTTTTATAATTATCTGATAAAGTTTGGTTTTAATGATGTAACGGGCATTAAATTGCCCGGAGAGGTTTCGAGCAATATAAGTAAGCTTAAAACAAGTTCTGCTGCTGTAGATTTTGCGACCGCTTCATTCGGTCAAGGTATAGCGGTGACTCCAATAGCCATGATCAATGCTTTTTCGGCTATTGCAAACGGGGGAAGGCTAATGAGGCCAATAATTCTTGCCGACGATAAGCCGCAATTAATAAGACAAGTTGTTTCCAAGGATGCGGCCATGCAAGCGGCCAAGATGATGGTTTCCGCCGTCGATGTGAATGTGCTTGCTCACATACCGGGATATTATGTTGCTGGAAAAACCGGCACGGCTCAGATTCCGACCAAGGGTGGATATTTATATAACCAATTTATAGATACATATATAGGATTTGCGCCGGCATATAATCCCAAGTTTGTTATATTGTTGAGGTTAGATAAAGCTGCAGGAGGGTTATTGGCCGGAGCCACTGTTGTACCCGCATTCAAAGATTTGGCCGATTTTTTGCTTAACTATTACAATGTGCCGCCGGATTATATAAGTAAATAAAAAACACCGTCGTGAATAAAAAACAATTACGTGCCAGGTTAGAAAAAATAATAAGAAAATTAGCGGTTTTAACTTTAAAAAAATATCAACCCGGAGTGATTGCAATTACCGGCAGTGTTGGTAAAACTTCTGCCAAGGAAGCCATATTTTCGATCTTGAATAATTCCAGATCTGTTAGAGCAAACTATGGTAATTTTAATAATGAATTAGGTTTACCTCTTACGATATTGGGAGATTATGATAAAATTTCCGGAAAATTATTTTGGATAAAAGTCATTTTTAGATCGATCATGGGTTTAGTGTTTAGATTGCAATATCCAGAAATTTTAATTTTAGAATATGCCGCAGACAAGCCGGGCGATATTAAAAACTTACTTGATGTGGCGAGGCCTCAAATAGGCGTAGTGACCGGAGTCGGTGATATACCCGCACACGTTGAGTTTTACAGCGGTCCGGAGGCTGTCGCTCGTGAAAAATCTAAAATATTGGAAGTTTTACCAAATACCGGTTTTGCGGTTTTGAATTTTGACGATAAATATGTCGCAGAAATGAAAAATAGAACCAAGGCGCATATTATGGGTTATGGGTTTGGTCCGGATGCTTCGATACAAATAACTAATTTCGAAAATAGGATAGAGAACGGAAGGCCGGAGGGAATTTCTTTTAAATTAAATTACAGCGGATCATTTGTGCCTGTAAAAATTGACGGGTGTTTGGGTAAGCCGCAGGCATATGCGGCTGCCGCAGCGGCCGCGGTTGGTTTTGCCTTTGGAATGAATCTGGTTAAAATTTCCGATGCTTTGCGATCTTATAAGCCGCCGCTTCAAAGAACCACGATAATCCCGGGTATTAAAGGCTCTTTCGTAATAGATGATGCATATAATGCGTCTCCGATGTCTATGAAATCCGCCATTGAATTAGTCAGCTCAATAAAACTGTCTGCCAGGGGCGGATCTGCATTGAGCGGGAAAAGAAAGGTGGCTGTTCTTGGTGATATGCTGGAGATTGGAAAATATACTATTGCGGCTCATGAGGAAATTGGCAGATTGGCTAGCGAAGTGTTTGATATTTTAATAACCGTTGGGCCAAGATCTAAATTTATTGCCGATGCCGCGTATAAAAAGGGAATGGAAGCGAAGAACATCTTAAGTTTTGAATCAGCGAATGATGCGCGGATGAGGGTTCGCGAGATAATTAAAAAGGGCGACATAATCCTTGTGAAGGGATCCCATGCAATGCAGCTTGAAAAAGTTGTGGAAGAGATAAAAGTAGTATAAAATAGCTTTTAGTCAGTTAATTATTCGGTCCCATCGTCTAGTGGCAGGACATATCCCTCTCACGGATAAAACACGGGTTCGACTCCCGTTGGGACTACTTTTATGTTTAAGATATTAAAAAGATCAAAGAAGAGTCGGGCGCGAGCTGGAGTTATCGAGACATTGCACGGGCCCATACATACCCCCGCATTTTTTCCTGTTGGTACGAAAGCTACGGTAAAAGGCATTACTCCCGCCCAACTCAATGAGATTGGCGTAGAAGCCGTTTTGTCTAATACGTATCACTTATTCCTTAGGCCCGGCGATCAAGTAATAAAGAAGTTTGGGGGATTACATAAATTTATGAATTGGCCGAAACCGATAATAACTGATAGTGGTGGATTTCAAGTTTTTAGTCTTGGCTTGGGATTGGAGCATGGAGCTTCAAAGATAGTTGGTCCAGACCTCGAGGCTAGGAAGAAGAGGAATGCCGGGGTTGAGAAATTTACAAGAATTGCTGAAGAGGGCGTTTATTTTAGATCGTTTTTGGATGGTTCAAGGCATTTTATCGGTCCAGAAGAATCAATACGGATACAGGAAAATCTGGGAGCGGATATTATTTTTGCTTTCGATGAATGCACATCTCCCTTTTCCGATCATGAATACACAGAGGAGGCTATGGAAAGAACTCATCGTTGGGCCAAGAGGTCTTTAAATGCTCATAAAAGAAAAGATCAGATGCTTTTTGGCATCGTTCAGGGCGGTGAATTTAAAGACTTGCGTTTAAAAAGTTCTGAATTTATAGGAAAGTTGGATTTTGACGGTTTTGGCATAGGTGGAGCGTTCGGTAAATTTAAAAAAGGTAAAAAGAACGAATTGGATTGGGCGATCGAAGGCTTACCCGAGAATAAGCCTAAGCATTTACTGGGGATTGGTTCAGTTGAGGATATTTTTGAGGCGGTAAAAAGGGGAATAGACACATTTGATTGCGTGACCCCTACAAGGCTGGGCAGGAACGGAACGGCTTTGACCAAAAAAGGAAATATTAATTTGAGATCTGCTAAGTTAGTTTTAGATAAGAAACCAATTGAAAACGGCTGTGGCTGTTATACTTGCTCCAATTTTACACGCGGCTATATTCGGCATTTGTTCCAGAGCGGGGAAATGTTAGCCGGAATTTTAACGAGCATTCATAATATTTACTTTATGGAGCATTTGATGAGGGGGATAAGGAAAGATATACTTAATGGTAAATTATGAGATTATCCGAATTAAAAAAAGACAATTTTTTGATGTACCCTTTTTTAGTCGGAATCGCGGCGGCTTTTATTGCCCTGATATCGGCTTGGTTTGGCTTATCCAAAATAACTAATTTACTGATACTTCACTTCAATAGCTACAAAGGGATCGATTATTTAGGCGACAAGAACGATGTTTTTAATATTACCGTATTTCCATTTGCCGTTATTATTATAAATTTTTTATTAGCTAAAAAGCTTTACTACAAAGAAAGATTTTTGGCTTATTTTTTGTCTTTTAGTAGCGCTCTTTTCTCCTTATTGATTTTAATCGGGGTTTTTGTTATTATTTCTATAAATTAAAGCACGCGAAAAGCGCACTACGAATGCGCCCACACGAATAGATAAAGTCGAAAAATTATTTGTAGCATTCGCATAAATTTGTAAATTAGTATTATATTCATATGAAAATTGCAGTTATAGAAACAGGCGGAAAACAATATAAAGTTGCGGTTGGAGATAGGATCGATATTGAAAAATTGGGACTAGAAAACGGTTCTGATGTGGTTTTTGATAAAATTCTTCTGGTTGCTGACGGAGAAAAGGTAGAAGTCGGGGATCCATACTTGAAGGATGCTAAAGTTACCGGAAAGTTATTAGAAAATTACAGAGATAAGAAAAAAATTGTTTTCAAATATCATTCTAAGGTGCGGCGCAGAAAGAAAAAAGGTCATAGGCAAGAGATGACCGAGGTAGAGATTACCGGCATTAAGTAATAAAAATACCTCCCACCATCCAAACAGAGTAGGAGGTATTTTTATATGCCATCCAGCAAGCGAATCGTTGGGTCACAGACCTGGGGATTTTTGCTCTATATTCTGCGCTCTATCGCATTACCTAGTGTTTCTTCATCTGCAAATTCTATTTCACCGCCGGTTGGAATACCTCTGCCGAGGCGAGTGATCTTTTTTGCATGACTTTTCAGTTCTTTTGCCAACACCGCCGCATTGAAATCGCCGTAAGTTGTGGGGTTGATGGCTAGTATGATTTCATTTGCTTTTCCGTCCAATTCCGTTTCAATTGTATTTTTTAATTTCGAGAGCCTAGTTTTTTGTTCCATTCCCAATGTTCCGTTTTTTTGAAGGTTGCCGATGATAAAGTACACTCCGTTGAATTTATTGGTGTTTTCCAAAGAAATCAGGTCGGTTTCTTTTTCTATGACCGCAATCAACCCGTGATCCCTTTTATCGCTAGCGCATATTTCGCATATCTTTTCGGATCCATTTTTTGGAAGGAAAACAAAAAAACACTTCTCGCATACGCTCATTTTTTCCAATTCTTCGAGAGACTTCTTTATCCCATCTATTTCGCTTTTGCCGGAATTTATCAGATAAAAAGACAGTCTGGTTGCCTGACGTGGGCCGATGGACGGTAATTTCGAAAAATAGTGAATGAAGTTTTTGATCGGGTCGGGAAGATTCATTAAATTTTAATTTTCTGAATGATATTTATCTATGCTCACAAAACTGGCTTTTTCTTGGTCGAACATCAAATTGATCGTTCCGGTTGGTCCATTCCTGTGTTTGGCGACTATTATTTCGGCATGTCCTATTTCTTCCGGAGAGGGATTTGATTTGTCGCGGTCTTTTCTATAAATGAACATAACCACGTCTGCGTCTTGTTCAATGGAACCGCTTTCTCTGAGATCCGATAAACGGGGTCTTTTATTCTCTCTTTGATCTACAGCTCTTGAGAGCTGGGATAGCGCCAGGACTGGCACGTTCAATTCTCTAGCTAGCCCCTTAAGGCCTCTTGATATTTCGGTTATTTGCTGGACAACGTTATCGGAGCTTGTTCGCGGCTGAATAAGTTGCAGATAGTCGATAATCAGCAAACTAAGTCCAAATTCGGCTTGTAGTCTTCGAGCCATTGATCTCATTTGAAGAATATTTGGAGAGGGCGTATCGTCTATGAATATTGGTGTTCTTGATAGGGTATCAAGCGCTCCGGAAAGCGTCTCTTTTTCTCCTTCTTCCAATCTTCCAGTCCTTAATCCCCATAGGGGTACGCCAGCTTGAGCCGATATAAGTCTATCTACGACTTGCTCCTTAGACATTTCCAAGGAGAAAATTCCGACGGGCTGCTTAGCATTCACCGCTACGTGTCTTACTATGTCGAGTGCCAGAGAAGTTTTTCCCAGTGAGGGTCTGGCTCCTAAAATGACCAAGTCTGATCGTTGGAATCCGGAAAGCATATTGTCTAAATCCTGAAATCCCGTCGGTATGCCCCTTAATCCGCCGTCTTCACTTCCAAGCCTTTCGATTCTTTCAGCGGCGCCTTTTAATCCCTCACTGATGCTGGTAAATTTTTGAGGAATAGATTTTTGAGAAATAGAAAATATCCTTTTTTCAACCTCATCTAGCATTTCTCCCAGATCTTCTCCGCTTCCAAAAGCTTTTTCGGATATATCTCCGGATGCGCGGATAAGGTCACGAAGAACTTTTTTTTCTTTAACTATTTGGGCATAGTGGCTGACATGCGCAGCGGTGGGAACCGATTCTATCAATTTAGTTAGATAAGCGCTGCCGCCTAAGTCTTTTAATATTCCCGAATCTTTCAGTTTATTGGTGACGGTGAATATATCGATCGGTTGGGTTTTCCTATATAGTTCCAAAATAGCGTCATAGATCTTTTCGTGGGCGGGTTTATAGAAATCTTCTGGTGCTAAAATGTCCGCCACATTTATTATGGCATTCTTATCTATCATTAAAGCTCCCAATACAGATTCTTCCGCTTCGATGTTCTGCGGCGGCAATTTTAATTTTTTTGTAGGCATTTTTTTTGATATCGGAGATTGGACTCTGTTATTTTTTTGTGATCAGCGGCCCGTTTGGCGTGTCTTCTATAATATATCCTAACTCTTCTATTTTTTTTCTCAATAGGTCGGATTGAATAAACTGTTTATTTTTTCTGTATAACTCGCGTTCCTCGGCCATTTTTACTATATTTTGGGGCATTTTTGCGGGCATTGGTACGATTCCGAGGAATATTTTCATTTTTTCGCTTATGAATTTTTTTATAGTAGCAGCTTCTTTTTTGCTTATTTTCCAGATCTTATTTTCAACTGAATTTATCAGCTCAAAAATGGAAGCTATGGCTTTTGGGGCGTTAAAATCGTCATTCATTGCTTCTTCGAAATTATTCTCCGCTTTTTCCATGGCGGTTTTTATTTCTGCACTGATATTACCTTTTGATTTGGCAAGTGAAAGGGCGGCGATTATTTTTTGCAATCTTTTCAGGGCATTATTTGCCTGCTCGGCTGACTCTTCTGTGTAATTAAATGGTGAGCGGTAGTGATTGAAATTTATCATAAGGCGCAGAGTTTCTGGAGAGTATTTTTTCATAAAGTCGTTTATAGTCACGAAATTTTTCAGCGATTTGGACATTTTTTTGCCGTTAACCAAAAGAAATCCGGTATGCATCCATATTTTAACGAGTGGTTTCTTGCCTGAAGCTGATTCCTGCTGGGCTATTTCGGCTTCGTGATGTGGAAATTTTAAATCAACGCCGCCGCCATGAATATCGTACTGTGGACCGAAATAGTGTTCGGTAATTGCGGTATCTTCAATGTGCCATCCTGGACGTCCCCAGCCGAATGGGGTATACCAAACCGGTTCCCCGTCCACTATTTTAAAGGCTATCTTTTTTGTTTTAGATGAAGATAATTTTGGCTCGGGGATGTTTTTGTTGTTTGCTAATTTCCATAAGGCAAAATCACCCTTGTTTCTTTTTTTAATATTTTCATCGATCCTGGAAGTAGCATCTTCTGCCTGAAGAGCGGTTCTTTTGGATAATTTACCGTAATCGGGGAAGCTGGAAATATCGAAGTAGTATCCATCGCCATCTATTTTGTAGGCATTGCCTTTTTCAATGAGGGTGTTTATTTGTTTTATTATTTGAGGGATATGCTGGGTGGCTCTGGCGTATTTTATTCCTTTGATATGGAGATCTTTTTCGGCTCGGTGGTATTCTTTCTCGAATTTTTTAGCCAGTTGGATCGGAGATATTTTTTGCTCCTTGGCATAATTGATTATCTTATCATCAACATCCGTAATATTTTGGAGATAATAAACGTCTATATTTTGAGACTTTAGATAGCGAACGAGCGTATCAAAAGAAACATAGGTTTTGGCATGGCCTAGGTGCGGATAATCATAGACCGTCGGTCCGCAAACGAATAGTTTTAACGGACGGCTTATTGGAAGGTCTTTTTTTTCTCCCGAAAGGGAATCGTATATCCTGATCATTCTTTTACAACCATCTTTTTTTTCTGAATATGATTAATGAAATTATGGTTATGACAAATACTATTATAAGACTTAGTAAAAACACTTTTAAGGATTTTTCTCCAAATAAGTCGCTGAAGGAATTTACCGCAAAGAGCTGTATTACGATGACGGCGGGTATTGTTAAAAAGGCTAAGATGTTAAATTTTTGCATGACTGAATTTGTCTTTGCGTTTAATAACTGAGAGTTTGTTTCTTCCAGGGATTCAACCGTTTCTTGATAGCTTTCCAGGTGCTGTATAACCTTAAGCTGGTCGCCGATAAGATCGGAAAGATAGGCATCCATATCCTCTCCCCAGAACTTATTTCCGGCTACTTCCAATGAGTTTAAAAGAATTTCTTGGGGGCGGCTAATCATTGTATAGTCTAAAATATCGCGTTTAACATAAGATATTTTTCTAAGCATCGCATCTTCTTTACCGCTGAACAACTCCTTGGTTAATCCTGTTACATTTTCTTCGATATGGCGCAGCTGTCTCATTGAAAAGTTTATTATTTCTTCAATTAGCGTATACACCAACTTTCCGGTATTATCCATTGAAGTTTCTTTAAAATGAGGATTATTGCTTGCATTTCTTAAGAAATTATTGATCGGTTCCAATTCTTCGTAATGCACTGTTATCACTTTATTTTTTGTTATCAGGAAATCTATCTCTGCCTTTCGGGAGGTTTTCATTACCGGATCATATACCGGAAGGTGATAGGTGAGATAAAGATATTGATCATGGGCTTCTACCCGGGATCTGGTCGATGTGTGAAGGAGTTCGTCGAGAATTATCGGATGGAACTTATGTTGCTTGGCTACGAATTCTATATCTTCTCTTGTTGGTTTGGAAATATCTATCCATGAGATGTCCTTGTTTTTTATTATCTTCATTTTGATCGAATATTAATTGGTATAGCGTAATTATATCATATAAATATCGGATAATGGGAATTGTCCGTGATCGGCTAAATGTGGAATAAAATTGATTTTTTTTATTTTTTCGTTTAAAGTAAGATATTGTGTGGTGGGTGTGCGGTATTTTGGGTTAGTGTCTGGCCCGCACAGCTTAATGTTAAAGCGAGCAGTTTTAGTAAGCTGCGCTTACCGGTTGGTTCGCTCGTTAAAAATAAAAATAGATTGGAAGAGTTGTACGCATTGTGCCCCCATAGCTTAATGGTAAAGCAGCTGCCTTTTAAGCAGTTGACCATGGTCCGATTCCATGTGGGGGCACAATGCGCGGAACTAAATCCATTTTTATTTTTTGTTCGACGACAATCGTAAGCAGGTTGACCATATGTCTGACTGTGCTACGCACTCAGCCTAGCTGTAGTGCCGGGGTTCCGTGCGGGGGCACGATAATAAGAAGCCGAATGTTTTTTTATTGACTATTATGTATGGCTGGCCAATATTTATAAATATAACCCGCTTCTTTTAGAAATATAAATAAATTAAGTCAACTATCATGGTGGATAAAATATTTTTAGGGCTACTGATCTTTATTCCCGTCACTCTTTTTTTGAGATACTTGCACGCATCTTCTTTAATGGTTTTTTTCTTGGCGGCTTTAGCAATAGTTCCGTTGGCTAAATATATAGGCGAAGCGACCGAGGAGTTGTCTATTTATACTGGGCCGGCTTGGGGTGGTTTTTTAAATGCAACGTTCGGTAATGCCACGGAGCTTTTGATCGGTATTTTTGCCATTAGGGCGGGACTGGTTGATGTTGTTAAGGCATCGATTACCGGCTCTATTATCGGGAATCTTTTGTTGGTCACCGGCACCGCTATGCTCGTTGGCGGTTGGCGTCACAAAAAGCAAGAATTTAATCGTACGGGATCTTTGGCGGCAAGTTCGACTTTGCTTTTAGCTGTAATCGCATTGGTCGTTCCTGCCATATTCTTACAAACGGCTCCGGACATTGGCGTTAAAATAATCGACGAGTTGAGCATTTTTGTTTCTATTTTTATGCTCATTGTTTATGGGGCGAGTCTGTTTTTTACTTTATATACTCACAAGCATTTATATACGGAAGACGTCGGAAAATACGAAGCAAAATGGAGTAGGGTAAAAAGTATTTTTATTTTACTTTTTTCTACTTTGGCGGTGGCGTGGATGAGTGAGATATTGGTCAGCTCGATCGAACCGGTCGTTGCTAGTTTTGGCTGGACCGAGCTTTTCATAGGTGTTATTTTTATAGCGATCATAGGTAATGCCGCCGAACATACCTCGGCAATTATTACGGCTATGAAAAATAGAATGGACTTGTCCCTGCAGGTTTCTATCGGTTCTGCCACTCAAATCGCTATGTTCGTGGCCCCGTTTTTGGTTTTGGTAAGTTTATTCTTTAAAACCCAAATGAGTTTGGTATTTAATGTATTTGAACTGGCGGCTATATTGCTTTCGATATTAATAGTTAATTTGGTTGTTAGCGACGGCGAAAGTAACTGGCTTGAGGGTGTGCAGCTTTTAATGGCTTATGCGATTATAGCCGTAGCTTTTTTCTTTCATCCATAATAATGTAAATGGAAATAAAAAAAACACCTCGGTTCGGGTGTTTTTTTATTTTTCGCTTAAAGCTCTTTGCAGTGCCGGAAGGATTTTTTTGGCGATTATTTCATGTCCTTTTTCATTGGGATGTAAGCCGTCGGGACATACGAGGTCTTTTCTAAAAAGAATTCCATTGAGCACATTTGGAATGAAAGCGAAAACTTTTTCTTTGGTTGCCACATTTTGTTCGGCTATTTCAAAATCGGACGTGACCTGAGAGTCTCCTCCTACCAGAATAACTTTAGCGCCGGATTTTTGTATCGCCTCTACGATCGCCGTTAAATTTTCGGTTACAACCTCGCTTGAATAGCCCTCGAGAAAATCATTAGCTCCTAAAAACACTATGACAATATTGGGTTGTTTGCTTAGTACGTCGCTTTGAAGTCTTATTAGTGCATCGGCAGTATTATCGCCTCTTTTTCCTGCGTTAATAATTGGAATATTGGTGTAATCTGAAAGATATACAACATAATCTTTTTGGGGTGGAACTAGGCAATATCCGCTGGTTATGCTGTCGCCAAATGCTACAACGATTTTGGACTTGTCGTATTTGGGTCGGGGATACCAGATCAATATCGCGGCAAATATGGCAATCGCGATTATTGAATAAAAATGTAATTTTCTCATAGATATATAATGCTAATCTACAAATTCGTAGACGGATGCGAATGATACGAGCAGCATTCGCATAGATTCGCAGATCCGTATTATGTAATTTCTTTTTCTAGATCTTCTAATATTTTTTTTACTCTTGAACTGAATTTTTTTGGAGTCTTGGTGATGAATTCTACAAGTAAATTTCCCCGGCCCCTTCCACCTCTTAGCAAACTTACGGAACCGTCTTGTTTGGGCATACCTTCATTTGGTATTACTAGTTTTTCTTGAAGGGTAAAGCCCGTCGGTATTTCAATGTTGATCTTTCCGCCGGTAATAATAGGGATCTCTATTTTTTTATTTAGCAGTATATCGATAAGAGAAACCTCTTTTTTTACTAAAAGATCATTGCCGATCCTGCGGAAAACAGGGTGGGGCGCGATCTTTATTCTTACGTATAGATCTCCCGATTCGGCACCTTTTTCCCCAACTTCTCCGGCGCCCGGTATCTTTATCATTTGCCCATCATTTATCCCTGGGGCGATATTAATATCAATATCTTTTTTACCAGAAGAAATATGGTAACTTATTTTTTTATTTGTGCCCCCAAAAGCTTCTTCTAAAGATATTTCTTGGACAAATTCTAAGCTAGCGCCTTTTCTCGGTCGTCTAGTCCTTCTTCCGGTGAACATAGTTTCCAAGATATCTCCAAGGTCTCCGAACTCTCCGAAATCAAATTCTTGGGCATTTCCGCCATTGAATCCACTGAAGTCGAATCCGAACCCGCCGAACGGATTTTGTCCGGCACCATAGTTTCCCCCATATGCATATCCGTTTCCGGCATTATTAAAGGCGTCTCCGAATTGATCGAATTGTTTACGTTTTTCGGGGTTGGACAAAACCTGATAAGCCTCGTTTATTTCTTTGAATTTTTTTTCATCGCCGCCAGGTTTATCGGGATGATATTTATGGGCGAGTTTTCTGTAGGCTGTTTTTATTTCGTCCTGGTTCGCGGTTTTATTAACTCCTAGTATTTGGTAGTAATCTTTTTTCATATATATAATGCCGATCTACAAATTCGTAGACGGATGCGAATGATACGAATTACCGATCTTTAGTTCTTTATTTGCGGCATTCGTATATATTCGTAGATTTGTATTATGTTCTATGTTGCGCCGCACGCACACTATAAAATAATTATTTCTTTGCTTATCTGTTGATAGGTTGTTTTTGAAAATCCAAGCGCCATCAATATTTCATAAAATAAGAAGATGAACAAATATGCTAGCCAATAAAATAGCCAGAACAAGCTTTTTATGGTTAAGAATATTACTAGGAATAAGGATAGATACACTACCCATTTTACGGTTGTATCCAGAGACTGCAGTTTAGTGTTTACAAAATTGTATATTCCGTCTAAAACAGTTTCGTTGGTTTTTATTTGAATTCCGATATTTTCTGACTGTTTTTCGAGCATTTGAAGAGTTGAGTTGGTTAGCGTCTTTCTTTGTGATTCTAGGGCTGAGACGGGGATGTTGTTTTGTACTGCAAGTTGTTCAATGCTCGATGAAGCCATTTGGTCTGCTATTTCCGGAAGGGTTTTATTGACCGAAAAATCTCCTAAGCCGAGATGCAAATAATTATCCGCTATTTTTAATAGCGTTTCAGACGGAGTGATTATTGTGCTAATAATGTTTTTGGAAATAACTATGTTGTTGGCAGGATAAAATGGCTGCGCATAGACCACGGAGATGAGGACGGCTAAAGCTGACGCAATTTTTGGAATTGATATCCTCGCTATCTTTCCGGTTTTGATATTTAACTGGTTCGATAGTTCGTTCTTGCTTTTTTTTAGGGCCGAGTAAAGCGCCAGATAAGCAATGGCCGCAGCCACTATCATTGTAAATGTATAGCTGTTTATTATGAAAAATAACGACAGGGCTATTACATCTCCCAAGATAATAAAAAGATTGAGACTTTTTCCTTTGACGAAAAGCGATCTTAGGAAGAACAGGATCATGAACAGTAGCGCCGAAGCGCCGGCTAGTGTGAATGTGCCGGCGCCGGGAGCTTTAACAAATTTGCTCGTAAAATATCCAAAACTTACAGCAAAGCCTATTTCTAAAAAAACCAAAACAGAGATTTTCGGGATAGAAGTATCAACTTCAGCAGCGTCGTTTTTTGCCAAAAGATTGGAATCCATTTAATTTACGATCGATATTTAAGTTATATGAATTATATCATAAATTTTCTGAATTATTGCTGCTTATCGCCATTGGTCTGGTTGCTATCATTTTTGGGCTGTTCGGAATTATTTTGATTTCCGTACATGGCTTGTCCGATCTTCTGTAATTCTTCGGATAGTTCCTCGGTTGCTTTTTTAACAACTTCGGCATCTTGACTTGTTTTTAGCTCTTTTAATGCTTCGATCTTTTTGTTTACGTTATCTTTTATTTCTTGACTAACTTTTTCGCCGGCTTCTTTAACCGATTTTTCGGCCGTGTATATTAGAGTTTCTGCATGATTGTGAGCTTCGGCCAGATCTTTTTTCTTTTTGTCTTCTTCCGCATATTGAGCGGCCTCGTTCTTTAATTTTTCGATCTGCTCTTTTGAGAGATTGGTGCTGGCTTCTATCTTTACCGACTGACTCTTATTTGTGGCCTTGTCTTTTGCCGACACGCTCAAAATACCATTGGCGTCTATATCGAAATTAACTTCGATCTGTGGTACGCCCCTTGGAGCTGGGGGAATGCCATCTAAGATGAATTTGGCTAGAGTTTTATTGTTGGCCGCCATTTCTCTTTCTCCTTGAAGAACATGGATTTCAACAGATGTCTGGCTGTCGGCCGCAGTAGAAAAGGTTTGGGATTTTGCCGTTGGTACGGTAGTGTTCTTTTCAATTATTTTGGTAAATACCCCGCCCATTGTTTCGATACCGAGAGATAGGGGAGTAACATCAAGAAGCAAAACGTCTTTAACATCGCCTTGTAGTATACCTCCTTGGACTGCCGCGCCCGCCGCTACGACTTCGTCAGGATTGATCCCTTGATGAGGATCCTTTCCGAGAGCTTTTTTGACAGCCTCCACTATTGCGGGCATTCTGGTCTGCCCTCCAACCATTACCACCTCATCCATATCTTCCAATTTAAAGCCGGCGTCTTTTACTGTTTTTTTGGTAAGTTCTACGGATTTGTCGATCAGATCTCTTACTAATTCTTCAAGCTTGGCGCGTGAGAATTTCATTAAGAAGTGCTTTGGACCGGATGAATCAGATGTAATATAGGGAAGATTTATTTCTGTTTCAAAGGCCGTGGAGAGTTCGTGCTTAGCTTTTTCCGCCGCTTCTTTCAATCTTTGTAACGCCAAAGCGTCTTTGGATAGATCGATACCCTCCTGTTTTTTATATTCGGAAACTAAATATTCTTGAATTCTTTTATCGAAATCATCGCCACCGAGATGAGTGTCTCCGCCTGTGGCTTTGACCTCGACCGTATCATTCGATACCTCCAAAACGGAAATATCAAAAGTTCCTCCGCCGAAATCGTAAACAACTATCTGCTCATTGGTTTTTTTATTCATTCCATAGGCTAAAGCGGCAGCGGTTGGCTCATTTATTATCCTCTTTACCGTTAATCCGGCTATTTCTCCCGCATTTTTTGTTGCTTGTCTTTGGCTATCGTCGAAATAAGCGGGGACGGTGATTATGGCTTCGGTGACCGGTTCTCCGAGTTTCGCTTCGGCATCGGCTTTTAATTTGGCTAAAACCATTGCAGATATCTCTTCCGGTTTATACCACTTGTCTCCCATTTTTATATCAACGCCGCCATTTGAGGATTCGCGGATATCATAAGGTAACCATTTTTTATCGTTTTGCACTTCGGTGTCCGAAAACTTTCTTCCGATCAGTCTTTTGACCGAAAAAATTGTATTTTTGGGATTGGTGACGGCCTGTCTCTTTGCTAATAATCCGATCAATCTTTCATTAGATTTATTTAAAGCAACGATGGAAGGGGTAGTGCGCGCTCCTTCGGCGTTTTCTAATATTTTTGGCTGCCCACCCTCGACAACGGCTACGGCCGAATTAGTTGTTCCAAGATCTATTCCGATTATTTTACTCATATTATGTAGTGAAACTGTAATTTTATTGATTAGACTACAGTTTGATTAATTATTTTATTATGACTTATTTTTTTATTTAGATATTTTTACTTTTGCCGGTCTTATAACTTTCCCATTCAATATCCATCCGCTGACCATTTCTTCAAGAATTGTTCCGCTTTCTTTATCCGATTCTTCTTGCATCATCGCTTCGTGACGTGCGGGATCAAATTTTTCTCCAAAAGCTTTCATTTTTTGCAGTCCCTGTTTATTTAAAATATTTTCAAGTTGGCTGTAAATTACTTCTATTCCTTTTTTTGCTTCTGGGTCTTTGGTTGCCATCAGAGAAAGCTCTAAGCTATCTAAGACGGGGAGCAGTTCTTTAATAAGTTCCTGGTTTGCGAATTTGATCATTTCCTGCATCCTCTTTGCTTCATCTTTTTGCATATTCAGGTAATCTGCTTTTGCTCTTTTCCATCCGTTCAGATATTCTTCTTTTTCTTTTTCAAGTTTGGCGATCTTTTCTTCTAGCGGATCAAGCCTTACTTTTTCCGGCTCAGGTTCGCTCACTTGGTTATTTATTGTATTTTTATTTTCTTCTTCCATGTTTTATTTTATTTAAATAATTGATATTTTTTGCGTAATCCATTCTTTTTGGTCCGATCAGCGCAAGGTAGAATTTATTGCCATTTATATCATACGAATCAATTATTACAGATAAATGCTCGCTTTGTGTGATCGGGCTTTTCTTGCCAATGAACACCTGCGGGGAATCGGACTTTTCTATCACTTGCGGAAGTTTTTCCAGTTTTTCGTCTAGCATTTCAAAATCTTTGGCGATCTGGCAGAAATCTTCTCGGCTGTTGGTTTCTAGTTGTTCGAAGAGTTCATCCAATCCGGTTTTGTAGGTTTCTTGCTCTTTATTACTGAAACCCGCGCTCAATAGCTTCGTTTCTTGCGATACTTTGTCTACGAAATTTGACCACCCCTTATTTCCCATTATGTCCATCATCCTATTGAAATTCCGGTGAAAGCTATCCATAGACTCGAACATATCTTGCATTACGCGGTTTGCTAAGAACTGATAACCCTTATCGGTCGGGATCCTTCCGCCGGAAGTGTGGGGTTGGCTTAAAAAGCCCGACTCGGTCAGAGCGTTAAGTTCGGAACGGATAGTTGCGTCCTTGACGCCGAAATCGTATTTTGCGGCGATCTGTTTTGAGCTGACCGGCTCGCCTTCGTTTATGAATTCTTTGATTGCGGCCTCCAATATTTTGTATGATCTGTCGTCGAACATGATACCCTCAATTTTAAGGGAGTATTAGCACTCTTGTCAAGAGACTGCTAATTTATAATTCGGAGCAAACAAAATTTAATTCTTACCCCAGTTAAATAATCCGCCTCGCAATGCGAGGCGGATTTCCGTAAGACGGAATTTAACGGGGCAGGGTCGCCAGCTGTCCGCAAGCTCCTTCGATGTCTTGTCCGAATTCTCGTCTTTGGGTAAC
The DNA here is from genome assembly GCA_023474975.1 of Patescibacteria group bacterium. GTDB lineage: Bacteria > Patescibacteriota > Minisyncoccia > UBA6257 > 02-FULL-45-10c > JAHILT01. The sequence continues at coordinate 17,986 of JAMCXE010000037.1, read as the reverse complement.
GGTTATGCCGGCACTTTCCAAAATTTCTTTGAATTTTTTTATTCGTGAAGCAGGAGAGGGATTATATATTCCGGTTGGATTGTAGGCGATCAAATTTACAAAATAAAGCGGCTTTTTCATAAGCTTGATCAACGCCTTGGCGTGTTCATCGGAATCATTTACGCCCTTGAGCATCAGGTACTCGAACATTACGCGGCGGTTGGTTTTTTTGACGTATTCATCTACTGCTTTTAAAATTTTTTCTATTGGATAGTTTCTGTTGGCCGGCATTATTTCCGAGCGGGTTTTGTTGTCCGGCGCATGAAGAGAGATGGCTAAATTTATTTGCAGTTCTTCATTTGCAAATCTTTCTATTCCCTCAACTACTCCAACCGTAGACACGGAAATGTGCCGGGCGCCAAGATTAAATCCGTTCTTATCATTTAATATTTTTATGGCAGCCATCACATTTTGATAGTTCATAAATGGTTCCCCCATGCCCATAAAAACAACGTTGGTGATTTTTTCGTTGATCTTTTTCAGGTAACGGGCAAAAAATAATATCTGCTCGAGGATCTCCCAGACTTCAAGATTTCTTTTGAACCCCATTCTTCCGGTAGCGCAAAATGAGCAGGCCATTGGGCAGCCGACCTGCGAAGAAACGCACACGGTATTTCTCGTATCTTTGTGTCGCATTAAAACAGCCTCGACCGCAGATCCATCTTCTAGGTCAATAAGGGCTTTTATTGTGTTTTTGTCTTTTGAAATGAATGTTCTGCCGGATATTTCTATTGGAAATTTTTCTTCCAGTTCTTTTCTTAAATTTAACGGTAATCCCATAGCTTCCTGCCAATTATTAATAAGACCCTGAAAAAGGCTTTTCTGCGTTTGCTCTAGCCGGTATTTTGGCTGGTCTTTGAATAATTTTTGTAATTTTTTTATATCCATTAGGAAATTTTAACCTTTTGGCGAGTTTGGGGCAATGATCGCTTTGTTAATTATTGGAATCTTTAAGACATTCGTTTATAGTTAGGATTGAATGATTAAGACAATGCGTGAATAAATTAAATGACGATAAAATATAAATCAAAGATCGAGGAAAAAGAGTTTTCAAAAGTTTGTGATCTATATAAGATGAGCGGGTGGTGGAAAAAGTCTTGTTCGTTCGAACAGATTTCTAAGCTTATATCCGGAAGTTTTTGTTTTGTAACGGCTTGGAGTGGGGATGATCTGGTTGGTATGGGTCGCGCTCTTTCGGATGCTTTTAACGATGCTTATATTCAGGATATATTTGTAGATGAAAATTATCGTAAAAAGGGAATCGCTACGGGTATCGTTAAAGAATTATTGAATTATTGTATTTCCAAGAACATTCAATGGATCGCGCTGATCGCTGCTCCGGGAAGCGTGAGCGTTTATGAAAAAACCGGATTTAAAAAAATGGATGGCTATACTCCGATGCAGTTTCAAAAAATAGATTAAAATTTTCAAATGAAGGGCATGATTTTTAAAAATTTTTCTTTAGAAGACAAAGAAACAATAGACCCATATTTATCGAAATATTATTCGTCTTGTCTTTCGGTGTTCACTTTTTCTACTTTTATGTCATGGGGGAGTATATATCGGTATAAATGGGCGATCGCCAATGATACTTTACTTATAAAATTCACGGAGCCAGAAGATCGAAGGGATCAATTAGTTTGTCCGATAGGTGAGTTTCCAAAGAAATTACAGGATGAGGTCATTGAATATGCGCGTTCGTTAGAATACGAGTTAAAAATATATGGAGTTTCAGAAGAATTTATCGGCAGATACGTCGAGTTTGTTTCTCATTTTGAAAGGGTGGATCGCCGTGATATGGATAACTATATTTATTTGGCTGAAAGTCTTGCGCTGCTCGAAGGAAGGAAGTATCAGCCCAAAAGAAATTTGCTGAGTCAATTTGAAAAGAATTATAAATGGACAAGCGAGTCGATATCTTCTGGGAATATTTCCGATTGTTTCGCCGTGATGGATAATATATATGGCAAGCGGGATTTGGGCGGAAACTTGTCTATTTCTCAGGAACTGGAATCCTTAGATTTCGTTTTGAATAATTTCGAAAAGCTTAAAGAAGAGGGTATTTTGATACGCATAGACGGAAAGCCGGTGGCCTTTTCAATATACGAGCCTATTAATTCACTAATGTGCGCGGTTCACTATGAAAAAGCCGAAAAAGAATATAGGGGTTTGTATCAGCTAATAAACAGAGAAACAGCAAAAAAAATTTTATCTGAAGGTTATAAATACATAAATAGAGAAGAGGATCTGGGTATCGAGGGGCTTAGGAAGGCAAAGCTTTCATATTATCCGATAAAAATGTGCCCGGCCTTTGTGCTGGTATTTAAAAAGTAAATATGTCCAACAAAAATAGGGAATTCGCATTGATCGAAAAAAAAGATGAGGCGGAAAATATAGTTTCGTTGTTTTTTGAGCCGATCGACGGCCGGGTCTTTGATTTTGCCGCCGGGCAATACGTAAGTGTGATAATCCCTTCTTTTTCCGGTTCGCCAAAGTGCTACACAATTTCCAGCTCGCCGCAAGAAAAGTGTGTATGCCTGACCGTTAAAAAGCAGGGTGTTTTTTCTTCGGCTTTGATAGATTCTACGATCGGCGATAAATTTATTTTCAATGGTCCTTATGGAAATTTTTATCCAGAGGAAGATCTTGGCGATCTTGTGTTCATAGCTGGGGGAATAGGTGTGACGCCATTTATCAGCATCGTCAAAGACAGACTGGCTCGTCGAATCGATCCGGCGCCCATTCTTTTATATAGCAATAAAAAAAATTCCGACGTTGCTTTTTTTGACAAGTTGAATGAATTAGCCGGAAGCGGAGCTGTAGATGTTGTATATTTTTTAACTCAGGATAATAAAAAGAATAGCTATGTTCGGGAGTATTCGCGCATAGGCAAAGGGCTTATTAAAAAATATATTGGTTCCGTTGAGAGCAAAAAATATTATATTTGCGGATCGATGCATTTTATAGGTGCTATTTGGAAAGATCTTGAGGCGTTGGGGGTTCCAAATGAAAATATTTTTATGGAATCTTTTTACTAAATATAATTTGCCATTTATAAAAAAATTTCGTATAATAAAAAGCAATTTATTGGTCTTATAAACTAAATATTAATTAAAAAATGAAAGCAAAAAGCGTATCTTTGTTCACATTAGTATTAATTCTTACGATCGCTTCGGTGTTCTTCGTTTATCCGAAAGCGCCGATCGGCGGATATCTTAGTCAGTATCTTCCTTGGAGATTGGGATTGGATCTCGTCGGGGGAAGCTATCTTGTTTATGATGTTGATATGTCCGGAGTAGCTGTTGCCGATAGGAATTCGGTTATGAACGGTTTGCGCGATGTCATCGAAAAAAGAGTGAATCTTTTCGGTGTTTCGGAGCCTAGGGTTACATCTTCCATATCCGGAGATAGCTATCGTTTGAATGTGGAACTTGCCGGAATCAAAGATGTTAATCAGGCGATAAAGCAGATCGGCGAGACGCCATTTTTGCAGTTCGCCGAAGTGAAAGAAACGGCAGCTACATCTACTTCAGCCACTTCTACCGCCGCTGGTCAGAATCAGCAGTTGGTTTTTAGCGATCTTAACGGCAGATACGTGCAGGGTGCGCAACTTTCGTTCAGTCAAGTTGGTCTTCCGGTAGTAAATATAAGTTTCAATGATCAGGGGGCAAAAATGTTCGAAGATCTGACTTCAAGGAATGTCGGCAAGCCGCTGGCCATAGTTTTAGATAATGAGATAATCAGTGCGCCGAGAGTAAATGAAGCTATCTCTGGGGGTAAGGCCGAAATAACCGGCATCAATGATCTGAAAGAAGCTCAGCAATTAGTTGAGAGGTTCAATGCCGGCGCTCTGCCCGCTCCTATCAAATTGATAGATCAGCAGACGGTAAGCGCTTCTCTCGGACAGGATTCTTTGCAGAAAACTATATGGGCCGGTATCTTGGGTACTTTGGCAGTTATGCTTTTTATGGTTCTTTATTACCATGGTCTGGGTTTCTTTGCGGTCATCGCATTAGCTATATACATAGCTCTTTCGCTTGCCGTATTTAAACTTTTTTCGGTCACTATGTCATTGTCTGGTATCGCTGGTTTCATTTTATCCATCGGCATGGCCGTTGACGCTAACGTATTGATATTCGAAAGGACAAGAGAAGAAATGAAGAAGGGCTTGGAAAGAACCACCGCTATTGCGGAAGGTTTTAGGCGGGCTTGGACTTCTATTAGGGATTCAAACCTAACTACCATCTTAACTGCGTTGATTTTGTATATGTTCACTTCAAGTTTTGTTCAGGGTTTTGCCCTAACTTTGCTGATCGGCGTAGTCGTCAGCATGTTCACTGCCATTACCGTTACTGAGAATTTATTGAAGATCTTTTATATAAGAAATGCGTCGAAATCAACAACTAAAGGAAAATAGACAAATAAAAATATAAATCACTACTATGTTTGACTTAATAAAATACAAAAAAATATTTATCGGTTTTTCTTTATTGATGCTTGTTTTGGCGCTCGTAAGTATTTTCACATTTGGGTTTAAAGAGGGGATCGATTTTTCCGGAGGTGCTTTGTGGCAGATAAGATTCACTAGCGGCACCGTTTCTGTCCAAGAATTGCAAAATTATTTACAGAATAATTTGAAGATAGATAATGCAGTCGTTACTACCGGTTCGGAAAATGATGTGATGATGATAAGGACCAATGAGCTTTCCGAGAATCAGCATCAGGAATATCTTGCGAAGATGAATCAGGATTTCTCATCTCAAGGTCCCGTTGAAGAGTTAGGCTTTCAGAGCATCGGTCCGACCATTGGCTCCGAGTTGCGCAGTAAAGCTATATGGGCTTTCATTCTCGTGCTTCTTGGAATTTCTTTATATATCGCTTTTGCTTTCAGAAAGGTTTCTTATCCGGTCAGCTCATGGAAATATGGAGTTGCTACCCTAGTCTGTCTTTTCCACGACGCTGTTATTCCGGCTGGTTTATATGCGTGGTTCGGCCATTTGAAGGGATTGGAAATAGACAGTAATTTTATTGTGGCTATTTTGGTGATAATGGGTTTTTCGGTTCACGACACGATCGTTGTCTTTGATAGAATAAGAGAAAATCTTATTCTGCATAAGGGTAAAAGTCTCGGCGATATAATAAATATCAGCGTTAACCAGACTTTTGCCAGATCGATAAACACGTCCCTTACTTTAGCCATAGTGCTTTCGGCTATGTTCTTATTCGGGGCTCCGACGATGAGTTATTTCGTTCTTTTGATCTTAGTTGGAACGATCATTGGTACATACTCATCCATCTTTATGGCCAGCCCTCTACTTACCTATTTACAAAATAAATAGGATATGGTATTATAATTTCAATAAATAATACGCAGGCAATTATAGAGTATGAATACGGTAAATATCGAAAAATTATTGGATCAGGTCTTAAGTGTTTTGAATGCCCGTCAAAGGGAGGTTATTGATCGTCGTTATGGTTTAAGCGATGGCAAGACCCTTACTTTAGCCGAGCTAGGAACTAGTTTTGGTATTACCCGTGAAAGGGTGAGACAGATCGAAGCTGGGGCGCTTAAAGAGCTCAGGGAATTTATCAAGAGTGGCATCTTGAAAGATTTTGCAGCAACGGTAAATGAACATATCAAAAATTTAGGCGGCGCAAGACGCGAAGCTTTGCTTTTAGCCGACCTTCAGTTGTTGTTAAGCGAAAGCGCTTCTTCGGTCTTTGATAATCGCGTGAAGTTCTTGTTGGAGCTTAATGGCGATCCAAAGTATTCGGCCGAGAACGAAAGTTTCTACTCTTACTGGTACCAGGAAGAGTCCGAGAATAAAAAAATATTAAGTTTCGTTTCCAAGCTTCTTAAATATATGAAGACCAAGAAAGAAAAAGTTCTTTCTCATGGTAGTATGGATAAAGTTTTTGCAGAGGCCATAAAACCGCACAATCTAAAAGACTTAGTTGCTATAAATTTCATTTCTCTTTCTAAGGATTTTCACATTAATAGTTTTGGAGAATTTGGATTATCTGATTGGAAGGAGACTAATCCGCGGACTATCCGCGATTGGGCTTATGCTGTGCTGAAGAAGGAAAAGAAGCCTCTTCACTTTGTTGAGATTGCGTCTGCAATAGGAAAATATAAAAATTCAGAAAAAAGCATAAATCCTCAGACCGTTCATAATGAGCTTATCAAGGACAGCAAATTTGTTTTGGTTGGCAGGGGAATATATGGACTTCAGGAGCATGGCTATGTTCCGGGTACCGCCAAAGAAGTAATGATGAGGATTCTAAAAGAGCACGGGCCTCTTAAACCGAAAGAATTGATAGATCTCGTTCTCAAGGAGAGAGTTTTTAAGAAAAATACAATATTTATCAATTTGCAAAATAAGAAGCATTTTACTCGTATTGATAATGGCAAGTATCAGGTTAATCTCGCATAAAGCAAATTTTTGCTCTCTCTTCTTTTGTTTTTTGAAAATTGAAAATTGGTAATTGTAAATTTATTTGTTAAAATATATCTATGATAGACTTTTGGGCGATTATATCCGGAACATTTAATGTTATTTGGATGATCATAAAATATGGCTGGTGGGTGATTTTGCCTGCTGGCTTATTTTTTATTTTTATTGATCTTTGGGAGCGCGGGCAGAAGATGCTGTATATTAAAAATATGAAGTGGGTTTTTTTGGAGTTGAAGATCCCCGGCAATGTTTTAAAAACTCCAAAAGCAATGGATAATATTTTTTCCGCTCTTCATAGTATTGTTGAGCCTGATCCGGAGTGGAAAGAGGTTTTTTTTAAAGGAAAGGTACTTCCGTGGTATTCGTTTGAATTGGTTGGTTACGCCGGTGGGGTCAGTTTCTTTGTTCGAGCTCCGGAAAGCGCCAAGCACTTGGTTGAGAACGCGATCTATTCCGAATATTCAGACGCGGAAATAAATGTTTCCGACGATTATGTTAATTTTATGCCCGCGATCTTGCCAAACGATGTATATGATATCGCCGCCGGCGATTATATATTAGCCAAGCCGAATCCGTATCCGATACAAACCTATCCGTATTTTGAAGCCAATGTTGAAGAGCAGCGTCTTGATCCCGTTTCAGCCATAACTGAGGTAATGTCTAGATTGAAGGAAGGTGAGGCTCTTTGGCTTCAGTATCTTATCAGGCCGGTTGGAGACAGCTGGAAAAAAGAAGGAGAAGAAATAAGAGATAAGATGTATGGCAGGAAAAAACCGGATAAAAAACCCAGCTTTTTAATGGGAGTTATCAAGGGTTTGGGTGAATTTATCTATCATCTTTTTCGCGCGCCGGTCATTCATCCGGAGTGGTCCGCCCCAAAGCCTTCCGAGGACAAGGGCAAGACCGTTACCTTATCTCCGGGAGAAAGAAACGTTGTTGAAGCTATAGAGAACAAAATAGCTAAATACGGATTTCAAACCGCGATTCGGTACATATATATAGACAGGAAAGATGAGTTTACTCAGCTTAATGTTGCGGCTCTGCTTGGAGCTTTTAAGCAATTTGGAACTCAGGATAAAAATTCTTTTAAGGCCGGTCCTAAACCCACTGCAAAGTTTTTATTTAGAAAAAGTAAGACCTATACCAAGAGAGCTATGTACGATGCGTATAAAGATAGAATGTTTCCTACCAAAACTTCTATTCTGTGCACGGAAGAATTGGCTACGGTTTATCATTTCCCGATAACATCGGTTGGATCTCCGATGCTTCGCAGGGTAGAAACAAGAAAGGGCGAGCCCCCGTCTAATTTACCGATATAATTAAATTATCTATGGCCAATAAAGAAGATGCGGTAATTTTCGGAATAACGAATTTCAGGAACAGCGAAAAGAAGTTCGGAATTAAAATGGACGACAGACGCCGCCATATGTATTTGGTTGGAAAGTCCGGTTCTGCAAAGACGACCATTATGGAAACGATGGTTGTTGAAGATATTAAAGCGGGTAGAGGAGTTTGCTTTATAGACCCTCACGGAGATGCCGCTGAAAAAATTTTACAGTTTATTCCGGAAGAAAGGGTGAATGATGTTATTTATTTTAATCCTCAGGATGTTAATTTTCCGATCGCCTTTAATCCGCTCGAACAGGTTAATTCGGAATTTAGACATTTGGTTGCATCCGGCATAATGGGGGTTTTTAAAAAAATATGGGTTGATATGTGGTCTGCTAGGATGGAATATATTTTGAATAATACGCTTTTGGCGCTTCTTGAATATCCCGGCTCTACGCTTCTTGGTATTATGCGTATGCTTTCTGATAAGGATTACCGTAAAAGAGTGGTTGACAGTCTTAGTGACCCGGTGGTTAAAAGTTTTTGGGTGAACGAATTTGCAAAATACAGCCAGAAATTTGAAACAGAGGCCACCGCGGCTATTCAGAACAAGGTCGGTCAGTTCGTTACCAATCCGCTTATTAGGAATATTTTGGGTCAGGCCCACTCTTCCATTGATATGAGGAAAATTATGGATGACGGTAAGATATTGATCGTGAATCTTTCAAAGGGAGGAATAGGCGAGGACAACTCTAATTTGCTTGGCGCTATGATCATAAGTAAGATCCAGCTCGCTGCGATGAGTAGAATGGATATACCGGAAAACGAGAGAAAGGACTTTTATCTTTATGTCGACGAGTTCCAGAATTTTGCCACCGATTCTTTTGCCACTATTTTGTCGGAAGCCAGAAAATATCATCTGTGTCTTATTATGGCGCATCAATATATTCGTCAGCTTATCTCTGGCGATAGCACAAAAATGCGTGATGCTATTTTTGGAAACGTAGGTACGATGATAACTTTCAGAGTTGGCGCTGATGATGCCGAATTCTTGGAAAAAGAATTTCAGCCCGACTTTATGCTTAACGATCTGGTTAATCTTCCAAAATATAATTTTTACATAAAGCTAATGATAGATGGCGTAGCTTCAAAACCCTTTTCCGGAAAAACGATCCCACCGCCAAAGCCCCCCGAAGAAAATTATAAAGATGTTATCGTGGAGAATAGTAGAAGGGCATATAGCACGCCGATAGCTGCGGTTTCAGCAAAGATAGCTGGAGAATGGAGCGCTTCCGGAGCTGAATTCGCGCAAGAAAGAGAACTTAGAAAGGGCGAGCATCGTTTGTCGGAAGTGCTTAAACCGGCTAGCGAAGAAAGGATCGAGTCCGGACCAGAGAGACAACCAAAGCATTTTGATAGATCAGAAAAAAAGAAGGTTGATATAGCTGATCTGAGAAAGGTTTTAGAACAAAGTTTGGGTAAGGATTTCGGAGATCAAGAGGTAGTTCCGGAAAATGATCGTTCCGGAAAAGATAAAGATTCGATCTGAAATAAAACATCCCCGTTTTCGCTATTCTGCAAAAACGGGGATGTTTTTAGTTGTTTTTTTATGGACGGTCGGCGGTTATTTGGCTTTTTCAATTCTTTCCACGTAATCTCCGGTTTCTGTGTTGACGCGGATAATGTCGTCGTTATTGATGAATAGTGGAACCGCAACTTCGGCTCCGGTTTCCAGAACGGCTGTTTTTGTTCCGCCCTGCGCGGTATTTCCGCGTTCACCGGGAGGAGTTTCTTTTATCTTTATTTCAACTTTTACCGGTAGTTTAACCGTTAGGATCTGCTCCCCAAGTTTCATAGCCAGTACTTCGGTGTTGGGTTTTATGAATTGGATGCCTCCGTCGATTTTTGTTTTGGGAAGTTGGAATCTGTTTTTCGGATTTCCTTTTTCGCAGAACCAGTATTCATCGCGATGGCTGTATAGATAGATTATGGGTACTTTGTCTATTTCGATTTCTTTTAGCGCTTCGTTTTGGTGAAAGTTTCTTTCGATCACCTGTCCGGTTAAAAGATTTTTTATCCTGGTTTTGGCAACCGGTTTTCTTTGCTGCATTCTTAAAAATTCATAATCCAAAACCTCATAAGGAGTTCCTTCAAAAGAAAAAAGCGTTCCTATTTTTAGTTCATTGTAGCTAAGCATTTTTTTATTTATTAGTTTATAGTCTTTTGATTTTATTCCAAAAAAAATATTTTTTCAAGGCGGGATTGATTTATGGGTCTGTTTCTGCTTTACTAAAAATCGGTTCATTAAAAAATTGATCTTGGAGGAAAATATGCACCTGAGATTTGGCAGGCTTGAAGATATTATTTTAACAAGAAAGGAAGAGCTTAGGATGCTTAAGGCAAAATACGATCTTTTGCTTATAAAGCAATGCGATAACGTCGAAGGATGCGAGCTGCGTTTGGCCGGCGTTAGCTGCGATGAATGTATCTTAAAGGATCGGTGCCGTAAGGATTCTGCTAAGATATCTGTGATGCTCGATGCTATCGAGAAAGAAATGGAAAAAGTTATTTTAAACCTGAAATATTTAGGTTTGGAATTGCTTATCAGCAGAAATAAAGAAGTATATTTAAAGCATATAGGCCTCGAACTATTTCCTAATGGTTAAAAAAACAGCCCTCTTTTGTAAAGGAGGGCTTTTTATTTGTTAATTTTAATTATTTGTTGTATTTTACTTTTATGAAAAAGAAAGTTTTTGTCGGTATGTCCGGAGGCGTAGATTCTTCCGTTGCCGCCGGTCTATTGAAACAGGCTAAACCAAATAATTTTAAAAAATTATTTGGTCGCCCGACCCCGAAGGGGTTTAGGGGCTATGAGGTCGTGGGTGTTCATTTAAAATGTTTTAATTTGGATGGTTGCGCAGATAGGGACCTGGAAGATGCCCGGAGAGCAGCGGAGGTTTTGGGTATTCCTTTTTATGTTTTTGATTTTGAAAAAGAATATAAAAAGCGCGTAATGCAATATATGATAGACGGCTACAAAAAGGGAATTACTCCCAATCCCGACGTGATGTGTAATCAGGAAATAAAATTCGGTTTATTTTTAGAAAAAGCTTTGGAGATGGGTACGGACTATGTGGCGACGGGCCATTATGTTGGGCTCGTTTCTCGGTATATTTCTGACGGCACCGGAGTCCGTTTGCTCCAGCGGCAAACGGCTCCTAAGTCTCGCCCCGAAATTTTCGCTTCGCGAAAACCGAGCATTTCGGGGCTCCGAAATTGCCGCACGAAACATACCGAAAAACTCGCACCATCTTTTTCTTTATTAGTTGCAAAAGACAAAAACAAGGATCAATCTTATTTTCTCTGGACATTAACTCAGGCGCAGTTAAAACATTGTCTTTTTCCGCTTGGGGATCTGGAAAAGCCAGAGGTTAGAAAGTTGGCTCAAAAATTTGGATTACTAAATGCCGCCAAAAAAGATTCGCAGGGAATCTGTTTTTTGGGAAAAGTGGGGCTGGAAGATTTTTTAAAAAAATATATAAAACCCAAAAAGGGGAATATCGTCGATATGGATGGAAATGTTTTGGGAAGGCACGAAGGCGTTTTTTATTACACCATAGGTCAGCGGCATGGCTTGCATTTGGACAAAGCGGCAAAAACTCCCGACAGCGAGCCATATTATGTGGCAGACAAAATTTTAAAAACAAATATCATTATAGTGGCTCAAGGAGAAAACAATCCCGCACTGTTCAAAAAAGAAATTAAGCTTGCGGATGTCAACATAATAGATCCGGAAATAAAAAATAAGGATCTGGCGGCCGGTCTTTCTGTTCTTGCGCGCGTAAGATATCGTCAGCCTCTTTTTAAAGCCAAGTTATTTTTAAATAAGCATAAAAAAAATGAATATCAGTTGGTATTCGATGATCCGCAAAGATTTGTGGCGATAGGCCAGTCCGCGGTTATATATCTTCCGGCTAAAAAAAATAATAGACCGGAAATGCTCGGCGGTGGAATTATAGTGTCTGTTTAATTTTGCTATAATTAATCTATGGACGACCAAAAGGGAGATGTAGCGGGTAGGAAAAAATTAGCCTGGGTAGTTTTGGCTGTTTTAATGATCGGCGTTTCGGTTATTAGCTGGGTGGTCAGCGATCGCTTGGTAGCCGCTGGTAAATCTGATCTAAAAAATAGGGCGGCGCTAGTGCAACAAGCCATTGCCGATAATTTTAAAACATTGGAATCGGAAGAGGTAAGTGCGCTTGCCGCTTTGTTCTACTCGAGTAATTACGTAAGCGCCAAAGAATTTTCCATTTTTTATGCTTATAGCGGAATTCAGAAAAATGTGCCGGGTCTTTATGCTATAAATTTTATCAGGTATGTGAAGCAGGGCCAAAAAGCGGATCTGGAGAAAGAGATCGACTCTCAAAACTATCTCGGCAGAACAAATTTAAAAATTTTCCCGCAAACGCAGAATGATCATATTGCGCCCATTGTTTACTATGAGCCCGCTACTATAGGCAGCGCTGCGTTTGGTTTGGATGTATTAAGCGAGCCTATCCGCGCTGCGGTCATAAACAACGCCATAAAGTCCGGGGAATTTTCTTTATCTGATGAGCTGCTAATTGTTAACCCCAAGGTCCCCGGTTTCGTCGGTTATGCGCCGGTTTATAACAAAAACATTGTTGCTTCCTCCACTCCGCTTGAAAAACGTTCTGATATTTATGGCTTTGTTGGAATGATCTTTTTGAAAGATGGTTTCTTTGAGAGCTTCCGCAAGAGCATTTCCGATCTAAGTTCATCCGATATTGATGCTGAGATATATGATGGAAAGATCGTAGCCAGCAGTACCTTGCTATATGATTTTAATGATCAGAGCCGTAATTATTCTATCGATCCTTCGCTTACCGTTGTTTTGCCGCTGGTTTTGGGCGGACATGATTTTTCGTTGGTTGTCGGTAAACCCGATGGATTCATTTCTTCTTCGCAGGAATATGAGCCGCTTTTTATTTTGGCGATCGGTAGCGTTATAAGTTTTTTGGTATTTTTAATTTTGTATTTTTTGGCAAATTCGTATACGCGCGCCCGTGAATTAGCCGATAGTATGACGGTAAAATTAAAAGACAGCGAAGAGCATTACAGTTCGCTTTTTAATAAGTCCAAAGAAGCAATGGCCATCCTGTCTCTTGATGGCAAATTCATATCGGTAAATTCGGCGATCGTTAAAATGTTTGGTTATGCTTCCGAAAAAGATTTTATGTCGCGCCCGCCGTTTGATTATTGTTCTGAACGTCAGCCCGACGGATCGCTTTCAGTCGAAAAAATTATGGAGCACATTCGTTTAGCTATAGAAAAAGGCGAGGAAGAGTTTGAATTTTTGTGTAAGAAGATGGATGGGGCTGAATTTTGGACGGCCATAAGTATGTCGCGAATTACTACTACTACTACTACTACCTTTATTTTATTAACTATCCGGAATATTTCTGAAAAGAAAAAATATGAAGAATATATTAAGGAGACCAATTTTTCTTTGGAAAGATCCCAGGTCGCTCTTATGAACGTTTTGGGTGATATAGAAAAAGAGAAAAAGAAAGTCGAATCAACAGTGCAAGATCTGAACAAATTCAAGCTCGCCGTCGACAACGTGTCCGATAATATTATTATCACTGATCCGGATGGGGTTGTTTTGTATGCCAATAAAGCGGCTAGTATGATAACGGGATATAGCCAAGAAGAAATAATCGGCAACAGACCTTCTTTATGGGGAAATCAGATGCCTAAGGAATTTTATGTCAATTTTTGGAAGGTCATAAAGGACGATAAGAAGGCATTTATAGGAGATATAAACAATAAACGTAAAAATGGCGAAACATATATCGCCGAAATAAAAGTTGGGCCGATACTCGATCATAATGGCAACGTCGTCTTTTTTGTCGGCGTGGAAAGGGATATTACCAGGATAAAAGAAGTGGACAGGGCTAAAAGCGAATTCGTTTCCGTCACGTCCCATCAGTTAAGGACTCCTTTGACCGCTGTTAAGTGGCTTGTCGAGATCCTTCTAAGGAACAAAGATAATAATTTGACTAAGAAACAGCTGGATATGCTTAGTGAGGTTTATGACGGCAACGAAAGAACACTGGCTATAATAAATGATCTTCTTACTCTGTCTAGGATCGAAAGCGGTAAAACTTCGGGTGTTACCTTGTCGGAAGTGGACGTTGTTGATTTTATCAAAACAACGCTAAAAGCGCTTGAGCCGTTAGCTAAGATAAAGAAGGTAGACCTTCAGCTTAAAATAGATCTGCCCGCCGGATATAAAATAATGCTGGATAAAGAAAAGATCATTCAGTCTATAAATAATCTGATCAGCAACGCGATAAAATATTCAAAGCCTGAGGGCGGAGTCGTGTTGGTGACCGCGGAGTCAAAGAACGGAGAATTCGTCTTTTCGGTGAAGGATGACGGCATTGGCATTCCGATGAGCGCCCAACACAGGATATTTGAAAGATTTTTCAGGGCGGATAACGCAATATTGTCGCAGACTGAGGGTACGGGTTTGGGATTGCCTATCGTTAAGGAATATATCAATGCTCACGGCGGCAGAGTTTGGTTCGAGTCCGAAGAGAACAAGGGGACGACCTTTCATTTCACTTTAAAAGAAAAATATGAGCCGATAAAAAAATCTGCAGAAACCGAACCGCAAAATAATGCCATGTAATTAATATGTTAAATAAAAAAATAATGGATAAAAAATCAAAACCCCTGAATATTAAAAATTTATTTGCCATTGAGGATGGTATAAAAAGAGAACAGTTAGAAAGTCTTTTAGTTAAAAATGCTCCGCTTGGAATATTAATGATCGATAAAAATGGCGTAATTGTTTTCGAAAATCCTTATTTTGCAGAAAAAATAATAGGAGTACCCAAGGGAGGTGTTTCTAGAGCATTGGGAATGAAAATTCAGGAAATGCCAAATGTGGTTATGGCCGGAATTTCAGGCAATATTAAAAAATTATTAAAAGGCAGAAAAATAAAAAAATTAGTTTTTCCGTTCACATCTATATACGGAAAAGAATCTTTTATGTCTGTGGATGGTGTGCCTTTAAAAGATTCTCGGGGTAAGATCATCGGTTCATTGTTGATGATCAGTGATGTGACCGAACAAAATAAAGCAAGAGAAGCTTTATATCAAGATCGGGAAAAACTTTCTATAACGCTTAAAAGTATCGGCGATGCGGTTATGGTTACCGATGTTAAAGGACGGATAACCTTTTTAAATTATGTAGCCCAAGATCTTACCAAATGGCCGGAAGAGAAAGCGATCGGCCAGCCGCTTTGCCGTGTTTTTAATATTTTTAATGAAAAGACCGGTAAAAAAGTTATTGATCCGGCAATGAAGGTTATGCGAAGCGGAAAGATCGTTGGGTTGGGAAATCATACGGTGTTGATGGGCAGGGATGGTAAAAAATTATCTATAGAAGATAGCGCCGCTCCCATAAAAAATAGTCAAGGAAAAGTAGTCGGTGTTGTTTTGATTTTCAGGGATGTGACAAAAAAAAGAAAACTTGAGACGGAATTAGCTGTCAGCGAAGCGAAATATAGATCCTTGGTCGAGGAATCGCCGGAATCGATCACTATATTAGACGCTGGTGGAAATTTCGTATTTTTAAATAAAAAAAGCGCTGCCAGATTTAGCTTACCGGTCGAAAGACTGATGGGTAAGTCTGTTTGGGATTTTATTCCAGTGGAGGATAGCGCTTTTACGATCAGAGATTTGAAGGATGTGCTTAGAAATAAAAAAGAAAAATTGCTTGAGGGGGAGGTGCGTATAGGTAAAAAACAGAGCTATTATAAAATAGTTTTAACTCCGATCCATAGTGATGGATCGGACTTGGTAATGGTAATATCTTCGGATATATCGGATATCAAACTAATTCAATTAAAACTACAAAGAACTCTTCGTACGATCGAAGTGATCGGCAAATGCAATGAGGCATTGGTCTATATCACCGATGAAAAAAAACTTTTGGAAAATATCTGTAAAAATATCGTTGATTTCGGATATAAAATGGCCTGGATCGGTTATGCCAGAAACGATAAAAATAAAAGCGTTGAGGTGGTGGCGGGGGCGGGATTTGAAAAGGGCTATCTTAAAAATTTGAAGATCAGCTGGGCTGATAATAGTCATGGCAGGGGACCAACCGGAACGGCGATCAGAACCGGCAAGGCAGTTGTTTGCAGCGATATTTTGCATGATCCAAAATTCAAACCGTGGAGAGCGGCTGCTATTAAACGCGGCTACGCTTCAAGCATAAGCTTGCCGTTATACGTGAACGGCCTTATCGGCGCTATTAATATCTATGCGACGGAGCCGTATACATTTGAAGGTACTGAAATAAAATTATTGAAGCAGCTTGCCGATGATCTTTCTTACGGCATAAGGTCTATAAGAATAAGAGAAGAAAAATTAAGGGATCAGGCAGCATTAAAACAAAGCGAACGCAATTATCGTGAATTATTTGAAGGATCGGCCGATGCTATTTTTATCGCCGATCCGGTTACTAAAAGCATAGTTGATTGCAATAGATCCGCAGAAAAACTTTTGGGTCGGCCTCGAGAAGAGATCCGCGCTATGAGGGTGGGCGACATTCATCCGAAAGATCTGCTGGATGAGGCGATGAAGGTTTTTAGGGAGCAGCTGTCCGGTAAGAGAGAGAATTTATCGTCTGAGGTTTTGGTAAGGGGCGGTAAAAGAGTCCCCGTTTCAATAAATGCTTCGGTTATCCGCATAAACGGCAAACCTTACCTGCAGGGAATATTCAGGAACATCTTTAAAGAAAAAATAGCAGAATATAAATTAAAAGAAAGCGAAGAAAGGTATAGGAATTTGATCTCTAATTTACCCCCTACGGAATACGTCCTGGTTTATGATGAAAATGGCAAGATTTTATGGTTGAGTCAAACCGCCGAAAATTTTTTGGGATATCCGCATAAAAAAATAATAGGATCGTTTATTTTCGACTATATTGATCCCAAATATATATCTTTAGCCACAGAAGAGATGAGGGGAAGATTGGCCGGAAAAAAAGTTAAAGATTATGAAATTGTGGTTGTCAATAAATCGGGAAAAAGATTAACGGTCTTGGTCAGAGGATCGAATATAACATACGGAGGTAGCGCGGCTTCTTTAATAATACTTTCCGATATTACCGAAATAGTTAAAAAGGACGAAGAGTTGGAGATGAAAAATATCGATTTGAATAAATTTAAATTAGCCGTAGACAATGCGGCTGATAATATCATCATTACAGACCCCGATGGAGTAATTTTATATGCTAATTCCGCCGTAGAAAAAACGAGCGGCTATGCGTTGAATGAAATTATCGGTAAAACCCCTGCGATCTGGGGAAGACAAATGTCTAAGGAGTTTTATGAAGATTTTTGGAAGACCATTAAATTGAACAAGAAGTCTTATTTAGGAGAAATGACAAATAAAAGAAAAAATGGAGATTCTTATATTGCTGAAATTAAGGTTGCCCCCATTTTAGATGATAAAAACGAAATTAAGTTTTTTGTAAGCACTTTTCGGGATATTACCGTGGCTAAAGAATTGGACAGGGCAAAGAGCGAATTTGTTTCCGTGGCTTCGCATCAGCTCAAAACTCCGGTTACGGGAATAAAATGGCTGATGGAATCACTCTTTGAGAACAAATTGAAAAATCTAAGCGAAGACCAACTTGTAAAAATGAAAGAGATCTATCAAAGCAACGAGAGGATGATAGCTTTGATAAATGACTTGCTTAGTATTTCCAGAATAGATTCCGGGCATTATTCCGATCTGAATTTAGCAAGAGCGGAAATAACCCCGATCATTGATCGTGCCGTTAAGAACTTGTCTTCTTTTGCCGATCAAAGAGGGGTAAAAATAATATGTAAGAATTTTTTGCCGGACAAATATACGCTTGTCATCGACGAAGATAAAATTTATCAAACGATCGCCAATCTGATAAGCAATTCCATTAAATATTCCAAGGATAAAGGCGGTGAAACCGAGATAGTCGCCAAAGCGGAAAATGGAGAGTTTATTCTCTCTGTTAAAGATAATGGCATAGGAATACCGCTTCAGAATCAGCGTCATATTTTTGAAAAATTCTTACATATTATTTT
>JAMCXE010000021.1 GCA_023474975.1 Patescibacteria group bacterium | reverse complement strand
AATGATAAATCCGCTAGCGTGGGATTGCCTTTGCCCGCTTCAATATTGCTCATTTGAGCACGATCAAGCCCGACCGCGTGGCAAATGTCGCCTTGCGACATATCCTTTCGCTCGCGTATGCGCTTGATGTTTTTGCCAAGTTTGGATGTTGGGTTTTGCCCCGCGCGAGCTTGTCGAGCGCGGCCGAGACACAAGTGTCATTCGTCAAAATCCGCAGGATTTTGCTCGAAATAGTTTCAAACTTTGTCCAACAAACATCGCTAAAATTCGGAATTCAAATTTCCCTTTTAAGAATTTATGAAAATAATTACCTTTTAGATATCCGCATTTTAATTCTTTATGATCCTAATCGCCTTTCCATTTATTAAAGCATCGGCGATTTTTTTATAGGCTGAATATAAAATTCTTTGGTAAGTGCTCTGCGAAGTTTCCATTTTTTTAGCAGCCTCCGTCTGATCAAGATCGATTATGTGTCTTAAGCGATAAGCCTCCATTTCTTCGGTGGTGAGCTCCACGATCTCAAGATCGCGCATAGGAATACCTATTGGTTTAAAATAAGTTACATCGGGATCGAAAAATACTTTTCTAAACAATCTTGGTCTTGGCATAATATTGAAAAATTATATTAAATTGACTATCCTGCTTATATAAAAGAAGGCCGCGCTCAGCCTTCCGCTAAAAACGGAAGGCTGACTCTCTCGCGCCTTCTTTTATATTTTGGCCTTCTTAAGGGTGGCCATTCTTTCTTTAATGGCAGCTAACTCTTCTTCGAGATTTTTTTCGTCATTTTCCAAAGCGGCTAATTCATTTTCAGGAGATACATGTCCGCTAAAACCAAAACCGCCTCTTCCAAAACCTCTTCCGCGACCAAAGCCGCGACCAGATCCATAACCGGCGCCACAAGGACCCATTCCCCTTCCGGTTCTCGGACCTTGGCCCATAGGACCCGTTCCATCTAAATTTGGCATATTTTTTTCTTACAAAATTATAAAGGGTAAAATCACAAAAGATATTTTACGATCTACGCCCCTTCTTATTTTTAGTAAGCTGTTTTATTTTTATAATAAACCCGCAATTCGACCTTTTGGTTTTTTTGCTAATTCCTTTTATGAGTATATACCCATAACCAACTCCTTGTCAAATATCGGTCTTTAAAATATATTTAAAAAACAACTGCGATATTTTTACGAAATATCTACCGATATGATCGGCGAAAAAACTTCTATCCATTCTCTGTGATAAACTATAATTAAAATTATTTTATGAACTTAATGAACCTCATTTATATCTTTAGCGCAAAATATCTTTATCTCATCGGCTTAATCATAGCTATAATCTGGTTTTGGAAACTGCCCAAAGAAAAAAAGAGGATGGCCATACTCTTTGGAGCGATCGCATTGCCGACAATATACATAATTTCAAAGATCAGCTCGTTGCTATACTTCGATCCGCGGCCATTTGTTTCCGGTCATTTCACACCCCTCATCCCACACGCACCTGACAATGGTTTTCCATCCGACCACGCCCTTCTCGTATCAGCAATCGCCTCGATCATTTTTCCGTTTAATAAAAAAATTTCGATTTTTGTTTGGCTAATAGCGATCCTAGTGGGAACGGCAAGGGTTTTCGCAGGAATTCACCACCCAATAGATATTGTTGGAAGCATTTTAATATCAGCCGCCACTTCGAGCATTATCTATCCGATCCTCTATGGAAAAAGAAAATAAGGTCAAGACCGACCAAGAGCTGGTTGCTTTAACGCTCGCAGATCATCGCGCTTTCACGTCGATCGTTGAAAAATACCAAAATATTTTACGGCGATATCTAGCCCACATAGGATGCCTTAGCCGATCCGATCAAGACGATATACTGCAAGAAGCTTTTTTAAAAATATATCTCAATCTTAACGACTACGATCCCGATCTAAAATTTTCCTCATGGGTGTATCGCATCACCCACAATGAAGCCGTAAGCTTTTTCCGCAAAAAAAATATTTCCCCCGCTCCAGTTGCAAATGATGACGATCTGGGCATATTTTTAAATCTGATCGACGATACCGATATCATTGAAGCGCAAAATAAAAAATTCGAAGCGGAACTGGTCCGTCAAGCGCTAGCGAAATTAGAAAAACAATATCGAGATACGCTCATCCTAAAATTCATAGAAGATAAAAGCTATGAAGAAATATCGGACATTCTCAAAATACCGATAGGAACTGTTGGCACACTTATCAATCGAGGAAAAAAGCAATTAAAAAATATCTTGTATAAAAAAATATGAGCGAACCATTATCAAATCAAATAGTTGAAGAAATAGAAAAACAAAAACTCACGCCAAAGCCGCGCCTTCATTTTCTTTTAAAACGCTCCGTACTTTGGTTTCTCGCCATACTAGCTTCAGCTATAGGAGCCGTAGCTTTCTCGATCATAATTTTTATTTTTTTTGATCACGACGCTGAAGCGGCGAAATACCTTCACCAGAGTCTTATTCAAGAAATTATGCTATCTATTCCCTACATATGGATACTGGTCTTTGCTGCTTTTATTTGGGTTACCAAATACAGCGTACATCATACAAAAACCGGATATAGATATACCACAGCTAAAATTATCGGCATCGTTCTCATCATAAATATATCCCTGGGGCTCGTGCTCAACGCATTTGATCTGGGAACAAAAATAAATGACTTCCTATCCGATACCATTCCGTACTACGACTCGCTTATTTACACATCAAAAACCGCCTGGTCTGATCCGGAAAACGGACTTCTGGGTGGCTATGTGTTGTCTGCAAACAATTCAACGGAATTTTCTTTACGCGACTTTAAAAATAAAATTTGGCGGATAATCATCGATCCAAATGAAACCGACGATATAGGTAAAAACATTGCCACGGATCAAGAGATAAAAATTATCGGCGTAAAAGAAAACGATACAACGTTCCAGGCAAAACAGATCTTTCTTTGGGGAGATTAGTGCTTTGAAAGAAAATCGCCGTTCGCTTCGTATTAATAACCGTATGAATAAAAAGGTTGTTTTTATCTTGTTTTTAGCCATATCGGCTTTATCGATTTTATACTTATATTCTTTCGGTCCTATGGCCGGAATAAGAACGGCTAAAAATTTTAATCCGGCGTCTTTGCGTCCGTCTACATCGGCGAATCTAAACATAGCTAATAAAAATGAGATCTTTAACACCTACCACAATAAAGATGTAAAAGAAAATTATTATACCATCCAGATACCAAAAGACTGGCTGGTAAACGCAGGCAAGGATCCGGGAAGTTACAACGTCACCGCAACTAATAGTAGTACGAACGGATGGATCGGTCTGATGGACGTTCCGGATAACTCAACTCTAGAACTCTATATTCTAAGCCAAGATGAACCTAAATTAAAAAAATCCGCTACGGCATATACCCGCGTTAATTATGAAAAAACTACAGTTAGCGGCAATGATGCCTACGAACTTTCCTATACTTCAATATCGGGTAATGATACCTATCACACTATCCGGGTGTATATTGCAGGACAAGACCATGCGGGTCTTATAGTTTTAAGCTCTAAGCAGCAAAATATCAAAAATATGCAGCAGATCTTCGATACGATAATTAAAAGTTTCAGCTGGGAAAACAAATGATAAAACAATTTTTTATTTTTATATCTTTGGCAATTACAGGGGTCGGGTTTTATCTGGCTTCGTTCTATGATGTTCCCGATGCTCAGACAACAATAAATTTCTTTACCAGCTGGTTTTTGATCATAGTAGGTTTATCAGGCCTACTCACGAGCTTATTCTGGGGTAAATCAAAAAAATAATCGATATGGAAAAGATCATCTCTATAAAAAATCTAAACAAGTCGTATGGTGCGGTAAAGGCCGTGGACAATTTAAACTTATCTGTAGATAAGGGGGAGTTTTTTGGCTTTCTTGGCCCAAACGGAGCCGGAAAAACGACTACCATTCGCATCCTTACGGGCATGATGGAGCCGGACAATGGGAACATAGAAATTACCACTTTAAACCATGGAACGAAATCGGATATCCACAGATTTCTTGGAGTTATTCCGGAAAGCAGAGGATTTTACGAATGGATGACCGGAGAAGAGTACTTATTATTTTTTGCAAATCTATATCAAATCGAAGGCAATGCCGTTAAAAAAGTCGACGAACTTCTTAAAAAAACGGATCTGTTGCGGAGTAAGAATAAAAAAATAGGCGCGTATTCAAGAGGAATGAAACAGCGGCTCGGACTTGCGCGGGCACTGATAAATGATCCAAAAATACTAATTTTAGATGAACCGACTTTAGGCTTAGACCCACAAGGCCAAGAAGATATAAAAAAAATGCTGAAGGAACTCAATTCTAAAGGAGTCACCATTTTTTATTCCTCGCATATTTTACCGGAAGTTGAAAACTTGTGTACGAAAGTGGCAATAATCGATCAGGGGAAATTAGTGGCGCAAGGAACGATCCAGGAATTAAAAGACGGAGCAAAAGTTGACACATTAACTGAAGTCTTTTTAAAGTTAACAACCCCAAACCATGATTAAACAAATTTGGCTTAAAGAAATAAAATCGGAACTTTATACATGGAAGAGCACGGTCTGGCTCCTAGTCACTTCCCTACTTTTTAGCTTTACCAGTTATCTTTTGCTTACTAATAAAGAATTAAGCCTACTCGACCAAACAGAACTTCTTTGGATATTAAGCGAGATAATTATCGGCGTCGCCCTCCTCATTATTACCATTGACGCATCATCCATTATTAATTCGGAGTTTGAAAAAGAAACGGCAGAAACTTTATTTTTATCCCCAATGACGATCAAAGATCTTATTTTAGGGAAACTTTTGGCATCGCTTTCCCTTTGGGTAGCTATATTCGCGGTTGCCGCTCCCTACATCATCGTTGCTTCAAGCGGAACTGATCTGGCCCTGCCCTTTTTATTCTTTGTCGCTCTTTTGGGAACACTGGGAATAGTTGGATTTATAGGAATAATTTTTGCCATTTCCTTGGTATATCGATCCGTAAAAAACACCCTCACCACATCGCTTATCCTTCTTTTAGTATTTTCTGTCCCTGCATTCTTTTCGTCAACCTTAAAAAATAATCCAGTAGCGGCATGGTTTAGCATTATCGATCCTATAGACAACATATTTTCTTCCCTGGACAATATACTGGTAGATTATCACACATCGATCCTTCAGAACCTCAATTTCATAATTCCATTATCGATCTTCTGCGCTATCGGTTTTATTTCTTTATGGATAGCAGTCAAATATTTCAAAAAACAAGGCGTAATCAGATCTACTCAATAAAATGAAAAAAATACATAAAATTTTAATATTGGTCTCCATATTGTTTTTACCGATCACTTTCGCTGAAGCAAGCACGAACTCCCCGCTTTCTTTCAATATCCTTTCCCCGAGCAGTCTGAGCGGAACAGCGGGAGACTTTGTTACGGTCCAAAGCCAGATCACGAATACAGGAACGACATCGCTCTCCGAAATCACATCCTACCTTTCCTTGGTTGACACAGAAAATAAATTACCGGTCGACCTCGAAGATTGGAGTGCCGAAAAAGGACTTTTTATCGGAACTATCGAACCAAAACAAACACTGCCGCTAAATTGGAAGATTCATTTTGTAAAAGCGGGAAAATATTCGCTGATCGTTGTCGCTGAAATAGCCGGAAAAAATTATCCGCAGACCAGTACTATTGTAAACTTCTCAGTAGGACCCAAACAAAATCTTAACCCGGGCAAGGTTTTACCCGTTGCCCTATTCACACCGATCGTTATCTTATTTGTAATGGTTTTACTGACCTACAAAAGAAATTCCAAATTATCGGAATAGGAATAGTTTAAACCACACGAGCGGCTAATACAGATTCCTCAATAATACCAATTAAAAACAGCTCAAAGGGGCCGTTCTTAAGTTTTGCTGATCTGAACCTTAAAAGATATACTTAGAATATGATCACAAAACAAAATGTTAAGAAAACACTGATTATTTCCGTCTTAATTTTCTCAATAATCACGATTACCGCCATAACAATTCCAATCTTTGAAAAAAATCACCGGGCAGATACGTCTCTTCCGACAATTACTATAAATTCTCCAACTACTAATGATATTTGGACAACAGATTCGACCCATGCCATAACTTGGACAACTAAAGACCTACCAACGAAGAATAAAATTTCAGTGACTTTGCGCAGAATTCCCCCACCGCCGCTTCAAGCCGAGGGACAAGAATTTGACCCGATCCTTTTTATAAATTTGGAAAATACCGGAAGCGTAAATTGGAATATCGGCGATAATTATCCCGAAGGCACCTATATTTTAGGAATAAACAGCTATGCGTCCATTCCCGTCACAAGTCCCATATCCACCGAAAGCGCTCCCTTCCAAATAACACGTATACATCTTTTAAATTCAGATCTTTATCCGATCTATTCCGGTATTTCCTGGGGAACTGAAGAATCGGCCACCACCACCATGAGAACAAAAACCGATGAGTTTCCTATAAATGGATATAAAATAACATCGCAAACCATAAATAACATTACTAATATCGCAGCGATCACTACGCCATTCGAAAAATACTACCGCGAAAAACTCCTGGCTGCCGGATGGAGACAAAATATCTACATGGAAGCCGGCGGACCCGGAAGCTCCATTGAGGGATATAGCAAAGGAAAAAGCGTCATTACTATAGAATTTGATTCTGTATTTACCGTGAAAAATCCCAATGAGCCGGAGCAGTGTCCTTGCAACACCACGCTTTCAATTTTCAGCGGATCATATTGATCTGCCCATTCCTCGCATCGCATCGATTTGATAGGATAACGAGCTTAATTTTTTGCGGTATAATAAAAATATAAAGGTCAATTTTTATTTAAAAATTTAAATTAAAAAAATGCACAGTAAATTGAACGTCAGGGCTTTTGCTTTTGCCTGGGGACTTTCTTTCGGATTGTATTTTCTTATCTTAGGCTGGACAGCTATGTTCGGCTGGGGTAATCAAATAGTAGAAGTTGCCTCATCTCTTTACATTGGCTACGCACCCACTTTCTGGGGCGGAATAATAGGTGGAATTTGGGCATTCGCCGATTGGACGCTCGGCGCTGCAATAGTTGCTCTGATATATAATGCCGCAGTAAAAGAATAGTTTTTGATAAAACGAAAACAAATAAAAAACACCTTTGAAATATAGGGTGTTTTTTATTTACAAAGCTTTTTAAAAAATTTACAGTTATATGTATATATGGATAAAAATAAGAAATTGAAGGTCGTTGCGTCGGTGCTGATAATATTGGTAATAATTTCAGGAATATGGTGGATAACGATCCTGCGTAAAGCTCACAGCTCTTTTGAAAATTATTATTCTTTCAGAGGATGCGCTCAGCTTCTTAATAGAACAGACGATTCAGGACTATGCCGAATAAGTTCGGGCAAAACCATAAAGCTGGTCAAATTCAACGACCGCTGGTATCTGGACGGCGACCTGCCCACTTATTAAAGTATTTTTTATTTCCAAGCCATTCCCTGTAGAAAATGCTTATTCTTATTATTACTGGATTATTTTTTCCCAAGGAAACTCGGAATTGGTAAAATGGCCATAACTGGCTGTCTGTAAAAAGATCGGTTTACGAAGGCCCAACCTCTCAATAATAGCAGCTGGCCTAAAATCAAAATTCTTTTTTACTATATCGGAAAGATCTTCACCCTTTTCATTTACTGCCTCTATCATAAGCGGCTCAGATCGGCCAATAGCATAAGCAACTGACACTAGGCATTTTTTAGCGCGTTTTTGAGCAACTAAATTTTTGGCCACAAACCGGCACATATATGCGGCCGAACGGTCAACCTTGGTGGCATCCTTCCCCGAAAAACAGCCGCCGCCCTGCGGAATTGATCCGCCGTAAGTATCAACCATTATTTTCCGGCCTGTTAAACCAGTATCCGCATCAAATCCGCCTAGAACAAATTTACCTGTAGGATTAATTAAAATTTCAACACCATCAAGGCTGCCAATAATTGGTTTTATCAACCTTTCAATAAGACTTTTTTTTATTTCTTCTTGAAAAATTTTTTCATCATGCTGAGTACTTATTAAAATAGATCTTATTTTTCCATCTTCGATCGTTACCTGGGATTTGCCATCCGGCCCTAGCCATGAGATCTCGCCTTTTTTTCTTAAATTTTCCAACTTTTTTGTAAGCTTGTGCACAAGCACTACGCCCCCGGGTAAATATTCAGGAGTTTCATTAGTGGCGTAGCCATACATTATCCCCTGATCCCCAGCTCCTCCGACATTTACCCCCATAGCGATATCCGGAGACTGTCTCACGACATTAACAACGACTTTTATATCATCCGTGTAGCCTATATCCCTATATATCTTTTTAGCGATCTTTTCAAAATCAACATCGGCCTTGCTAGTTATTTCACCGCCGATCACCAGCAAACCATGCCCGCCAAAAGATTCGACCGCTACCCGACTAAATGGGTCCCGCCTCAAACACTCGTCTAGTATTGCGTCGGAAATTTGATCGCACACCTTATCCGGATGTCCAGAAGTAACACTTTCTACCGTATATTTTTTAAAATCCTGCATCATAAAAATAAAAAATCTTCCAAGAAGGAAGACGATTAATTTATTACGACGTTTATCTTCCTCTTGCGAGTTGGATGAAGCACTTTAGTTGTTTTTTAAAAAACAACCAAGTTGCTGTCGGATCACAGGGCCAGTTCCCTCCCCGAACTCTTGATAATGACGCTCTCTGTGCAAATTTTTCTGCTTATTTGTACGAAGAGTGCCGATATTTAATTGTTATCAACAATGATAGCATATATCTTAACTACTTTCTACTTTGGTCTATATAGATTTTCTATACGCCCTATACCTTCATCCCTCTTAGCGCTGCTACCCTCTCAGAAATAGGCGGATGAGTTGAAAATAATTTTTGGAACCAGGAAACTTTCTGATCTTTTTTATCGAAAGGATCTTCAAGCCATAGATGCGCGGTAGCATTATTTGCGACAGAAAGCGGGGTCGGATCCGAAGAAATTTTGATCAATGCATTTGCAAGGCCTTCCGGATAGCGCGTGAGTAAAGCTCCGGAGGCATCAGCTAAAAATTCTCTTTTTCTGGAAATGGCCAACTGCATTAGAGTAGCCGCTATCGGAGAAAGAATTAAAAATACAATGCCTATCAACATCAATATCGCATTCGCTCCATTGTCCCCATCCCTTCTTTCCCCGCCGAATATCCTTGAACGAATAAAAATATTTGAAGCAATAGAAATAAAGCCAACTAAAACAACTACAATGGTAGAAATGAGCATATCATAATTTCCAATATGAGAAAGCTCGTGCGCTATCACCCCCTCCAATTCAGAACGATTTAGTTTTTCCAAAAGCCCTTCGGTTACGGCCACTACGGCATGTTTCTGATCTCTTCCTGTGGCAAAGGCGTTTGGCGCTTTTTCGTGAATAATATAAATTTTCGGCGTTGGCTTTATTTCTATT
>JAMCXE010000036.1:437-9928 GCA_023474975.1 Patescibacteria group bacterium | reverse complement strand
AATATCGGAGTTTTGGATATCGATCATAGGCATAGCCGAGTCAGAAAACCAAATGATAACGCCCACATTGAAAGATTCAACCGTTCGATACAAGAAGAATGCTTGGATAAAGTTATATCTATTCCGGCAGAATACCGGAAAGCCATCAATGAATATTTACCCTACTACAATGGTCGAAGATTACATCTTGGAATTAACCTCAAAACACCTCTAGAGTACGTCCAAGCTATTGATTAGAAAACGGTGATTTAAATACCGCCCCTAACCCACCGAACAGGTAAAAAAAATTATCCTAGCAGCAACAATCAAACATAACAATAATAGTTATTTTAAATATATTTTTAAAAAACATCTTTTTAAGTTATTATGTAATTAATTGATAATAAATATTATCCGTCATTGCGAGTGCCGCCGAAGCAATCTCAAAAATAAAAATAAGATTGCCGCGTCGCAGACTTCTCACAATGACAGAAAAATCTTATGATTCGCTTTACCCACCTACACGTCCACTCTCATTATTCTCTTTTAGATGGTCTTGCCAAAATTGACGGTCTGATAAACACAGCAAAAGAACTGGGGATGAATTCTTTAGCACTAACCGATCACGGCAATCTTTATGGCGCGATAGAATTCTACAAAAAAGCAAAAAAGGCCGGGATCAAACCGATCCTTGGAGTTGAGGCATATATCGCTCCTAACGGAAGATTCAATAAACGCAACAGAATAGACGATAAATTCTTCCATCTTGTTTTACTTGCCGAGAATAACACCGGTTGGAAAAATATCATTCAATTGGTAACTAAGGCAAACCTAGAAGGATTTTATTATAAACCAAGAATTGATAAAGAGATTTTACGCCAGCATCACGAAGGCGTCATTGGCCTTTCAGCTTGTCCCGCCGGCGAGATCGGTCAAGCACTTATAAAAAACAATTATTCTAAAGCAAAGGATATTGCTTTGGAATATCAAGAAATTTTTGGAAAAGGAAATTTCTTTTTAGAGATCGGGCATCACCCTGGCATTCCCGATGTAAAAGAGGTAAATGAAGGGATCATTGAGCTAGCAAAAGAAACGGGCATCGAAGTTGTAGCAACTCAAGATACTCATTATTTAAGGTCTGAGGATGCCAAATATCATGATATTCTCTTGGCGGTTCAAACAGGAAATACGATCGAAGATCCAGACAGACTTACATTAAAAGACGATGATTTTTCATTGCGTTCGCCAGAACAAATGTATGAATTTTTCAAAGATATGCCGGAAGTGATGGAAAATACCGCCAAAATTGCAGATAGGTGCAACGTAGAAATACAGCTGGGGAAAATAATATTGCCAAAATTTCCTCTTCCCGAAGGGCAAAATGCGATCGATTATCTGGAAAAATTAGTTCAAAAAAGATTGCCTAGCCGATATCCAAATATAAATGAAGAAACCAAAAAGCGATTGGATTATGAGATGAGCATAATCAAAAAAACGGGGTTTGTTGATTATTTCTTGATCGTTCAAGATTTTGTGAACTGGGCTAAAGAAAGGGGCATCGCAGTTGGTCCGGGCAGAGGTTCGGCGGCCGGAAGCATCGTTGCTTTTATATTGGGAATTACTGATCTGGATCCACTCCAATACGATCTAATGTTCGAAAGATTCTTAAATCCAGAACGTATTTCAATGCCCGATATCGATCTTGATTTTACCGATACTCGCCGTGACGAAGTTTTTGGATACCTTCAGGAAAAATATGGTGTAGACCACGTAGCTCATATTATTACTTTCGGAACAATGGCCGCTCGCGCCGCAATTAGAGATGTAGGAAGAGCTATGGGAGTCCCCCTCACTCTTTGCGATAAAGCTGCAAAGCTAATTCCCTTCAATCCAACCCAGGGAATGAAAGAAGGCTGGATAGAAGATTCGCTTAAAAATGTTGTGGAATTTAAAAATCTCTACGATACCGACCCCGACGCCAGAAAAATAATTGATGCAGCTAAACATCTTGAGGGTGTAAATAGACACGCCTCTGTACACGCTTGCGGCACAGTTATTACGCCAGAACCGCTTACAGAATATATGCCTATCCAATATGCGCCTCAAGACAAAGACACAATTGTTACTCAATTCGAAATGAACGCCGTTAACGACCTCGGAATATTAAAAATCGACTTACTCGGTCTCAAGAACTTAACCATCATTGAAAACTCTATCCGATTAATTAAAGAAAATTACGGCATTGATCTGGATATAGGAAAAATACCCTTAGACGATAAAAAAACTTTTGAAATACTACAAGCCGCGGACACCACCGGTGTTTTTCAGCTTGAATCCAGCGGAATGAGAAGATATTTGAAAGAACTTCGTCCTAACCAAATAGAAGACATTATTGCCATGGTCGCTCTTTATCGCCCAGGCCCGATGGAATTTATTCCTCAATATATAAATAGAAAATTTAAACGCGAACGAATCAATTATTTGCATCCCAAACTTGAACAATCGCTTAAAAAAACTTATGGGGTTATGATCTATCAGGAACAGCTTATGAGGGTAGCCCAAGACTTGGCAGGATTTACGCTTTCCGAGGCAGATACTTTAAGAAAAGCTGTCGGAAAAAAGATCAAATCCCTTTTGGATGAGCAATCTCAAAAAATGATAGACGGAATGGTAAAGAACGGAATCGCTAAAAACGTAGCTGAACAAATATGGCATTGGTTCGAACCTTTTGCCCGCTATGGATTCAACCGCTCTCATGCTGCCTGCTACGCCGTTATTGGCTATCGCACGGCTTATCTGCGCGCCCACTACCCCGTTGAATTTTATACCAGTCTTTTAAATTCCGATTCCGGCGACGTAGAAAGAGTGGCTTTTCTGATCAGTGAAGCTAAAAAAGCCGGCATAGAAGTATTCGCTCCGGATATAAATAAAAGTTTTACTACTTTCGTACCGGAAGATAAGAATATTCGATTCGGCCTACTCGCCATAAAAAATATCGGACAAAATATTGTTGAAGCGATCATGGCCGAAAGACAAAAAAATGGACCATATAAAAGCCTCATCGATCTACTGGAAAGGGTTGAGCATAAAGATCTTAATAAGAAATCTTTGGAAAGCCTGATCAAATCCGGAGCCTTGGATTCATTGAGTATAGAACGGAATCAGGCATTGAATAACATTGAAGAAATAGTTAAATTTGCCTCTAGTCTGCGAAAGGCTAAAAATAATACACAGAACAGTCTTTTTGGCGGATCAAAGGCTTCCGCCGGCGCCTTAAAAATGAAGCCCTGCGAACCAGCTACGCCAACCGAAAGAATAAACTGGGAAAAAGAACTGCTCGGGCTTTTTATTTCCGATCATCCACTAAATGTATATAAAGAAAAAATAAAACTGCTCGGAATACCGGATATTAAAACGGCAATGCTTCGCGGTGATAACGACGAATGGATGAGGCCAAAAAACGTTAAAGTTGCCGGATTCATCTCAAAAATACAATCGATCACCACTAAGCTTGGTCAACCAATGCTCTTCGTGGTTATCCAGGATTTTGATTCTAGCGTGGAAGTGCTCGTTTTTTCTGATGTATTAGATAAAACGAAAAGTCTATGGGTAGAAGGCAACGTAGTGTTAGTTTCCGGAAAGATCACTCTTCGCAATAATGAATCTAAAATAATCTGCAACTCAGCTAAGCAAATTAGATAATGATATAACTCTTCCTCATCGCCCATAAATTATCCCTCTGATATTTTGAAATCCTAATAGTGGGTTTAGTGCCAATTAGCATTCTTTTCAAGATACTTTAAATAATCTATAATCATATCTATGCTTGGTAGTGAAAATTCGGTCCTACCTGGCGATAATAATTCATAGCCGAATTTTAACTTGATATGAATAAACAATCCAATATTGAAGAGGTTAGGCACTCTTTGTCGCATTTGTTAGCTGCCGCTGTATTAAAAAAATATCCAAAAACAAAGCTGGGTATCGGTCCAATTATAGAAAATGGTTTTTATTATGATTTTCTCTTCCAGAAACCGATAAGCGATGCGGATCTAGCCGACCTAGAAAAGGAAATGCGCCATCTAATCGCCCAAAAGCTGGATTTCAAAGCAGAAAAAATAACTACCCTAAAAGCCAAGAAAATTCTTGCCGGACAAAAATTTAAATTAGAACTAATAAAAGAACTTGCAAAAGCCAAGTCCCCTATTTCTATATATCGCACTGGCGATGTTTTTCTAGATCTCTGCAAAGGACCTCATGTTAAAAATACATCCGAAATAAATCTCGAGGGCTTTAAACTTACCCATATCGCTGGAGCTTATTGGAAAGGCAATGAAAAAAATCCTATGCTTACACGCATTTACGGACTAGCCTTTGCAACCAAAAAAGAGCTTGATGAGCATCTCAAAATGATAGAAGAAGCAAAAAAAAGAGATCACAGAAAGCTCGGAAAAGAACTCGATCTTTTTCATATAGACGAAAAAGTTGGACTCGGTTTGCCGCTTTGGCATCCAAAAGGCGCTATTTTGTGGAGAGTTATTGAAGATTTTTGGTATAAAAAACACCTAGAAAATGGATATCAATTGGTTCGCTCGCCCCACATTGGCAATAAAATTCTCTGGGAAACTTCCGGACACTGGGGTTTTTATAATTCCAGTATGTATCCTCCTCTTGAAGTTGGACAAACCCTAGAAGAGAGGCAAAAAAATAAAAAAGTGGAAATTTCAGAAGAATACTTACTTAAGCCGATGAACTGCCCATTTCACGTTCAAATATACAAAAATTCTCCAAAATCATACAGAGAGCTTTCTTTCAGATGGGCTGAATGTGGAACTGTTTATAGATTTGAAAAAAAAGGAGAGCTATCCGGCCTTACCAGGGTGAGAGGATTTACTCAAGACGACGCTCATATTATTTGCCGTAAAGATCAAGTCGAGGAAGAACTAAAACGTGTAATAGATTTCATTTTGTTTATATATAAAGCTTTTGGCTTCGATATAAAATCAGTCAATGTCTACCTTTCTCTGCGCGATCCAAAAAATAAAGAAAAATATGCCGGTTCCGGAGAAGGATGGAATTTTACTGAAAATGTATTAAGAAAAATAGCTAGAGAAAAGAACTTATCCTTTGTCGAACAGGAGGGCGAAGCGGCTTTTTACGGACCGAAGCTAGACTTTAAGATAAAAGATGCTTTGGGCCGCGAATGGCAGTGTTCTACTCTTCAATTTGATTTTAATTTACCAGAAAGGTTCGACTTGACATTTATTAATAATGAAGGAAAAGAAGAAAGACCCTATATGCTGCATCGAGCATTATTTGGAAGCTTTGAGAGATTCATTGGTTTACTTATAGAACACTATGCCGGAGCATTTCCGACCTGGCTCGCCCCGATACAAGCGATGATATTACCAATAAGCGAAAAACATAGTCAATACGCGGAGAATATCTTAAAAGACCTGATCAAGCTCGGGATACGCGCAGAGATAAATAATTCCAATGAAACTCTAGGCAAACGTATCCGCGCGGCAGAAATGCAAAAAATTCCTTATATTTTGGTGACTGGAGATCAAGAGATAGAAAACAAGACCGTCGCTGTCCGTGAGCGCGAAAAAGGAAATCGAGGAGAAATGAGCATTAAAGATTTTGCGGAAATGATCAAGAAACAAATTCCCGATTAAATAATTAAAATCCCTCGCAATTTGCGAGGGATTTTAATTATTGCCCCTAACTAACCTTCAAAAAGCATGATCTCGGGTCAGACCTAGACGGTATGTTCAAACTCTTTTTCTAGTTCTTTTCTAGCCTTTTCTACCCCCTCCTGGATCTCAACTTCCTTACCAAGTTTCTTTAGATCTTCCGCTGCTTGCTCCCTGAGCCTCCTTTCCTCTATTTTTTTCCTATTTCTTGCAACTTCGGCGTAATTCAATAAAAGTTCTTTTTCCGATTCCGACTTAGGCGCCGAATTAAATTTAAATGATTCGAACATTGTCTTTAAATAATTTTTTTAATGTTTCCGGATTACCTCGGCCTTTTAATGATGCCATAGCTTTTCCAATTAAGAACATAACCGCCTGATCCTTTCCGCCTTTCAAGTCCGCTGCTGCTTTTGGATTTTCTTTGAGTATTTTAATCACCAAATCTTGAAGCCCCGCCTCATCAGAGATTTGACCGAGTCCTTCATTTTTAACTATTTCTCTTGGATCAGAACCGGTGTCTAACATTCTTACTATCAGATCTTTAGCTACACGACTAGAAATATATTTATTGGCTATCATCTCAATAAGATCAGCAAAATTTTCAGGAGTGATCTTACTTTGATCGAAATTCATTCCCCTTGCCATCAATAAACCTCTTAGATCACTGGAGAGATAATTTAAGATCAGTTTAATTTTTTCCATATTGGCTTCTTTTTGTTCTTCGTCTTCTAGTTCGGACACTGCGTGCTCAAAAAAATCGGCCATCTCACTGTTCTCTATCAAAATATTCATCTGATCACCGGAAAGACCGTACTCTTCGAAAAATCTTTTTCTTTTTGCATTGGGAAGCTCGGGTATTTCTAATTTTAATTTTTCAATATCAAATCCTTCTTTTGTAAGTGGCGGAAGATCAGGCTCCGGAAAATAGCGATAATCATGAGCTTGCTCCTTAGATCGCTGGGGCATAGTTTTTTGTTTGATATCATCCCAACCGCGGGTCTCTTGATCCACTTTTCCGCCTTGCTCCAAAACTTCCGTTTGTCTTCTTATTTCGTAGTTAATAGCATTTTCAAGCGCATTAAACGAATTAAGGTTTTTAATTTCTGCCCTAGTTCCCAATTCTTTTCCGGCACTTACAGAAACATTCGCATCAAAACGCATCTGCCCCCTTTCCAGATCGGCATCAGAAACGCCTAGATATCTCAAAATAAGCTGAAGTTCTCTGCCATAAGCCGAAGCCTCCTCGGCGCTATGCATATCAGGCTCAGAAACCAATTCCATAAGAGGAACTCCGCCGCGATTAAAATCTACGTATGTAGAATCATCGTCTTTCTCACCGTGCACTAATTTACCGGCATCCTCTTCTAAGTGAACCCTGTTTATTTTTACAACCTTTTCGCTGCCTAAACGACTGGAAATGTCCAAGCCCCCACCCTTTACTATCGGCATATCAAACTGAGATATCTGATAGCCCTTAGGAAGATCTGGATAAAAATAATTTTTTCTGTCGAATTTAAAATTATCATTGATCTCGCCGCCAATAGCCAAACCGATCTTTATCATGGACTCAACCGCTTTTTTATTTAAAACAGGTAAAACTCCCGGGTGCCCAAGACAAACCGGACAAACATTTGTATTTGGTTTTTTTTCTCCGGCATCATTAGGACAATCACAAAAAACCTTAGTTTTTGTCTTAAGCTCCGCGTGAATTTCCAATCCTATAGTTGGCAAATATTTAGACATTTTATTTAATAAGCTTATTATATCAAAAAAAATTACAATAAAAAACGCCCCTATAGGTATAGGGGCGCCTTATTTTCCAGTATTTTATCTACTTCTTTTTTGGCTTGCTCAAAGTGATTGTCCTAATGATGTCCGAGCTCTCACCCTTCAAGATTATGATGTTTTCTTCCGGCAGCGCTTTTGCCAAGTTAAGGTAATTATTTCTTAGGATTTCTTGAAAATTCTTGTCTTTTTCAAAAACCTCTTTAAAGTCTCTTTTTTTATCAGCTGAAGCTCTCCGGATCGCTTCTTCCACGGGAATATCAACAATAATTATCAAATCCGGAATTAAAATTCCTTTATGCATTTTTATCAGTTTATCTAAGGGGACTCCCTGAGTTTGCTGATATGAAAGCGTTGAGTATTTATAACGATCGCTGATCACATGATGACCAGCGCTTAATTCCTTTTCGATCCATGCCGCGTGAACTTTCCGGTCTTTTACCCAAAGATCCGCAAAAAAATCAGCGTTAGCGTATGGATCTGTGTTTTCCTTAAGCATTCTGCGAATTTCATCGTGATACTTAGAAATATAAGGCTCACGCGTCATCAGCACATGGTTTGTTTTTTGCTTATCAAAAAGATAGGCAGCCATTTTTTTCATAATAGTTCCCTTTCCACATCCGTCGATGCCATCTAAAGCAATAAATTTACCTCTTGTCATATTACCTCCTATTATATCAAAAAACCGCATTTATTATAATTTTAAAATGCTCTATTGGCAAATTTATTGAACAGGGATAGGCTAATATTAGAACTTTAAAAGGAGGGCGTATGTCTGATTACGTAAGGATATATTCTTTAGAAGAGTGTGTTTTAGCCATTCGCAGTGATCCAAACAGTGCGTACGGCTTCAGCGACAAAAGCGTACTAAATATATTTCTAAACACAGAAATAAGATCCGAACTGGATATAGAAGTGCTTCTGAAAGAAATGCTTTGTTTCAGAATAAAGCTCGTAGACAAAATATCCGAAGAATTATCCAAAAAGAGGGTTCTTTTTAAGAACAAAAAACCGCCCAAATAGGGCGGTTTTTCTTTTATCGATAAACTTTATTTCTCTACTTCGATCCCCATGTTCTTGGCAGTTCCTTCGATTATCTTCATGGCCGCCTCAATATCATACGCATTGAGGTCTACCATTTTTCTTTCCGCGATCTTTCTCACATCTTCCTTGGTAACCTTACCAACTTTTTGAGTTAACGGATTAGCCGCCCCCTTTTCAATTCCGGCGGCTTTTTTAAGCAGCGCTGATGCAGGTGGCGTTTTTAATTTAAAATCAAAAGTCCTATCTTCGTAAATAGTAATTTCGGCCGGAACTACATCACCGATCATTTCTTTGGTAGCGTCGTTAAATTTTTTGCAAAAATCTTGAATGTTAACGCCGTGAGGGCCGAGAGCCGTACCTACTGGAGGAGCCGGATTAGCCTTTCCGGCTTCCAATTGTAATTTTAATGTTGTTTTAATTGGTTTTGCCATAATTTTTTAATTATATTTAATGCGGACAAGAGGTATATATCCGCTTTTTTTACTTTTAAACTTTTTTAATCTGCAATGAATCAAGTTCGACTACGGTATCTCTTCCGAAAATAGGAACTAAAACTTTTATTTTGCCCTTTTCTTCATCAACTTCAGAAACTTTAGCATCGTAATCTTTGAATGGCCCATCTGTAATTTTTACCATCTCGCCAACCCGCACATCAACTTTAAATTTTGTTTCCTTACTTCCCATTCTAGCCATTAAAACATCGATGTCTTCTTTGGAAAGCGGTATTGGAGTAGTTGAGTCAGGACCGACAAATCCAGTCACTCTCGGAGTGTTTCTGACAACATACCAAGAATCTTCCGTTAAGATCATGTCTACCAGAACATATCCGTGATAGATCTTTTCTTCCGCTATCCTCCTTTTGCCATTTTTTATTTTAACTTTAGTTTCTTTAGGAACAAGAATATTAAAGATCTTGTCGTTCATTGCCAAAGAATCTACCCTTTGTTTTAGATAACGCGCAACCGCATTAAATATAATTAAAAAATT
>JAMCXE010000036.1:0-427 GCA_023474975.1 Patescibacteria group bacterium | reverse complement strand
GCGCATATCCTGAATAAGTATGAACAGCGTACCAATGCCGCTCACCTTTTTGCTCTTTTGCTTTTTCTCCGCCAACTGATGAAATTCCTTTTTTAAGTTCCATTTTTTTAAATAAATAATTCCAGCGCCTTAGTAAATCCATAATCTAAAGCACCCAAATAAACCGCAACTATCAAAGAAACAAAAATAACGGCAAGGGTAAGCTTGATCGTCTCTTGCTTTGTAGGCCACTCTACTCTATGAAGCTCCTGCTTGGCTTCTTGTATAAAAGAAATTGCTTTTGACATAAATTTATTTTGTGATTAAAAATTTACCATAAAATCGCTTATATGTCTAGGTTCTTAACTGATAAGGCGTGTGCCTGAATAAAATTTTTACGAGGTTCCACGTCTTCGCCCATAAGAACGTCAAACATCTTATCCGCTAT
>JAMCXE010000002.1 GCA_023474975.1 Patescibacteria group bacterium | reverse complement strand
TAAAATTGCCAAGATCGATCTGCACGTTTCTAACCGAAGGATAGATCGAAGTCACTCCGTCAACCGTGGTATTAGTATTAGTACCAACAGCCGTAACCTGATAACGGCCAGAAAGTTCTGGGGCAACTGCTTGTGCATAAGAAATTTGTTGAGCGATCGCATTCGCGTCTTCGTTTGTTAACGTCTGAGAAGAACCTCTTCCGGCGCTGATCTGATATCCCGGTCCACGCTGCGCGCCAGGCATGACCATGATCAGGTTAGATCCCAGTGCTTGAATATTTGATGTGATGGAATTCTGAGCTCCTTGACCAACAGAGATCATAGCGATAACAGAGCCTATACCTATAACGATCCCAAGGACAGTAAGTCCGGAGCGAACCTTATTGGAAAGCAATGCTGAATACGTCTCCTCCATTAGATCATAGGTTTTCATATTGTTTGTCTTTTTATTTTTCTTATTTTTCGTTGTGATTGTTAACGATCCTCTTTTTATGATTCCTGCTATCTTCAACTATAACGCCATCGCGAATATGAATGATCCTGTCCGCGTGTTCCGCTACATAGGGCTCATGCGTGATCAATACAATGGTGCGATGCAAATTTCTATTCAATGCCTGGAAAGTTTCCAATACTATATCTCCCGTCTTGGTGTCCAAATTACCCGTCGGCTCATCAGCCAAGATCAAGGTCGGATCATTTACAAGAGCCCTTGCTATTGCCACTCTCTGCATTTGCCCTCCGGAAAGCTGATTAGAAAGATGCGTAAAATGAGTTTCGTCCAAACCAGCGTCTTTTAACGCCGCCCTGGCGCGCGATTCCCTTTCCACCGGCGATATCTCGGCATAAATAAGCGGCAGCGTCACATTCCTTAGAACCGTTGTACGAGGAAGAAGATTAAAAGATTGAAAAACAAATCCGATCTTATTCTTTCTTATATCCGCCAATTCATCGTCGGAAAATTTAGAAACATCTTTTCCATCCAAAAGATATTTTCCACTGGTTGGAGTATCCAATGCGCCTAATATATGCATAAGCGTAGACTTGCCAGATCCGGAAGGACCCATTATTGCCACAAATTCACCATCGTTGATAGAAAATGAAACATCATTAAGCGCAATTGTTTCATCAGCCCCCTTGTATATCTTAACTATGTTTTTACATTCGATCATATTTAGCTATAAAAAATCTAATTTTAGTGGCTAGTTGACGCAGTCTGCTGGGTTGCAGCCGTACTGCCAGTTGAAGAATTGTTCATTCTCGTTGCGCCACCAGCAGGAGTTCTAAACGTTCCACCGCCGATAAACCCGCCAGCACCTCCGGTTAAGCCTCTTAATAAATTGGCATTGCTTTGCGTTGAAGTTGTTACCGCCTGCGAAGTTGTAATAGTCCTTAAAATTATCTTGTCCCCCTCGCTAAGTCCGCTTAAAACTTCGGTAAGGATGCTATTTGAAGGACCGATCTGTATTTCTTTTTGCACCGGACTGTTTTTCAAAGAAACTCCGGCGGGACTACTGGTTGCAGACAATCCGGAAAGATCCGACTCGGAAGGGACAAGAACATAATTCCTATTGCCGACTTTCTTGATCGCGCTACTAGGAATCAAAAGAACGTTCGGCCTATTTTCTGTAACGATTACCGCGGTAACGGTCATTCCCGGCTTAACCAAATTATTCTGCTTATTAAAAGCTATTTGCAAATTATAAGTAACGACTCCCTGAGACACGGTTCCGGCAGCATCGAGCTCAGACACCTGTCCATCTACCGTCAAATTAGGAATAGCATCAAAGGTCATTGTCGCCGCCTGACCGATCTGGACTTTAGCGGCATCGACTTCATTCAAAGAAAGCTGCGCCATTTGCTGCTCCGTAATGATAGTCGCTACGGCCGTTCCGCTGGAAACAGGATCGCCCTTTTGAACATTAATTTTTGAGATAACACCGTCGAAAGGAGCTCTTATGTAGCAATAATCAAGATTTTGCTGAGCAGTAGTAAGATTATCCTGCTGTTGCTGTACTGCTATCTGAGCGGCTCTGATCGTAAGATCATCTGGACCGGCTTTAATATTTGCCAATGACAATGTTTTTTCATTAATAGATCGCTGGGCGCTGACTATCGAATCCTTATCGCTCTGAATAGAATTTTGCACACCCAAGATCGTAGATAGCTGATCATTGACAGTAGAGATATACGATTGCATACTCGCCTCATCAATATTTAACTGGTTCGGGATTTTTAAATTCGCCTGCTGCATCGTATTGCTTACAAGATCCAGTAAATTTTTAATGTTGCTATTGGCGACCGAAATCGCTTTAAGCGTATTATTTGTTTCTGAAAGCAAGGCCTCGATCGTAGAAGTGCTAGAATTTATATTTGAATTTTTAAAATCCATCAATGCCTGAGTATAAGCGACCGAGGCGGCCTGATATCCGCTTACCGCAGCTTGATTGAACTGATAAGCGCTGGGCGAATTATTAATTAAATTGGTATAAGCATCAACATTGTTCTGAGATTTATTTATCGTATTGCTGTATAACATGCTATTTAGTCCGGTCATTACGGACGGAAGGGCTATGTATGCATTGGAAATATCGGTATATGCGCTTGCATAGGTTGAGACCAGATCATTTTGACTATTTTGTAAAGATTCTCGTGCTTGGGTCAATAGATCCTCCGCCTGAAGTAGGGTTAGGGCGTCAACAGGAGCGAGTAAATTATCAAGCTGCAATTTAGCCGTTTCAAGACTAGTCTTGGCATCACTTACGGCTTTTTGAGCATCCGTAGGATCTATTTCGGCAATTAACTGGCCGGATCTAACTTTTTGACCGGCGGTAACTCCTACATAAATAATATCTCCAGATGTTTTGGGCTTGATATCCAAAGAATCAGAAGTAATAACTTGACCACTACCGGATACCGTTGCGGTAAAAGTGCCTTTTCTGACAGAGGTTAGAACATAAAGATCATTAGCGGAATTACCGGTCAGCATCCGATACTCAAAATATCCACCCACAGCTACAACTATAATGATGATGGATACAATAATTTTATGACTACTTACGATATGTAAAAAATTTTTTATCATTTTTATTTTTTATTTTTTAATTTATTGAACCGGTGGAATATATCCCGGAGTGTTCGTAGCCGGAAAATCCCGGGGCACAACCCTAATGAACTTCGCCTCTATTCTTCCGGAATTATCAGGCGAACCGATAACGGTGATCTTATCGTTTATCTTCAGGTCGGCTGGACCGATATTATCGCGAAAACGATTTATAACCGTATCTGCGCCGATCAAAACTATTTTTTCCACATTATCCATACCCCTCACCAATAGAGAAGAATTTTCATTTTTAATAACGGTTCCAAAAACATCATGAGGTGCCATCATTTGCTTACCCATAAAATTATCCATAAAACTATTGTGAGGGCCGGCAAAGTTTTTATAATAATTTTCTCCCCACTGATAAGAAAAACTTGCTTTTTTATAACCAACGAATACTCCGACCTGAAATATAAGCAACATAACAATAAGCTCCAAAAAAACGACAATGATTATTTTAAATTTTTTTGATCCGAAGAACTCCTTTAATTCCATAATTATCTTTATTTATTTAGGTTTAACCGATGCCCGACACTTAAAGATCGGTTGATGTGCTCGAAACTTATTATCATAAAATTAATAGACACATAGAACACTAAGACGGTAAACAGAACGCCCGCAACCTCAACCACGGGAAAAGTTTCTAAAATAGATAAAGAGAAACTCTGCCAGTACGTAAAAACAGCCCCTAAATCTGAAAATATCAAGGAAAAAGAGCTCATAAATCCTGATTCATAAATGCTAACTCTAGCTGCATTGAAAACCGGCACGAACGCCGCTATGGATCCGGCCATAGCAATAAAAGAAATAACCATGATCCTTTTTAGGGCAACGATCCTGCGCTCTTCGCTGATGCGAAGCATTATTTTTTTAAAAAGTTTTTCGTAATTTTTTCGCATACCAAGATAAAGATTCAAGTTGGGCTATATTTTAATAGACTAAAAGTAGATGTTCGCCCCCCCCGCATATCATTAATACGAAAAAAGGCCGCGGTTTGGTGCGGCCTTTTTATATTACGAACAAATTCCCCGGAAAATCCCTCCTTATTAAAGCAAGTGCGCGGCGATGGCGGCTTTTTACAGTATTCAAAGATTCGCCTAAGATCTCGGCTATTTCACGGAAAGTTAGTCCATCTTCATAGTGCAAAGAAAGTACTTTGCTGTATTTTTTGGAAATGCGGCTAAGCATATTTTTTATATCTTTTTTCAAAGAATCTTTGATAAGGAAATCATCGGGAAGCAATTCATTGTCGGGAATTGATTCCTCAAAAAAATTGTCGCCTATTTCAGCCTCGATCTCGGAAAATGGAACAGGAGACCTCTTCTTTATAATATCAAGAGCGGTGTTCTTGGCTATACTAAAAAGCCAAGCTTTAAAACTTCTATCCATATCGAATTTTTTAATATTTTTCCAGGCCTTGATAAAAGTTTCTTGGACAACATCATCTGCCATGGCTTCGTCGTGCATATATTTATAGGCAAAGGCATAAAGCGGTTTAACGTAGCGCTTAACCAAAATCTCCAAAGACCCATCATCTCCCTTCAAGTATTCGAAAATAAGTTCTGAATCTTTTAAATTATCCATTTTAAAAAAATTAATCTTTGATCGCATATTCATAATCTTCCTTGAACAGGTTTTTGGATATATGAAATATACCGAATGTGATAAAAAATGCGGCGAAAACATCTATGGAATAATGCATTCTACCAATGAGCACGCTAAGCCCACCTATCATACTAAGCGTCAAGAAGAGCAACTTCAATTTTTTATCTTTCCAAAATATCAGAGCCATTAGGTATGGTATGCCGGTATGACCGGAAAAAAACAGATCACCCTCATCGGTGAATATTTTGAAAAATCGGTTCAGATCTAGTGGTGGTTGATCCGGTATCGGGCCAATATGCGTAAGTATCATCGAAAAAGAACGTATGAGGACGAATACGGCCACGCTCTTAAGTACGAACGGCAAAAATTTAGGATGGTTCATCACCACGATAAAAACTATAAAAATAAAAATTATCGCGCCGTATATGAATATAAAATCCATATTTTTTATCGGCAGGATATCAAGAAAAAGATCGGTAACCGGACTACTTGCCTTGGAATCGGCATAATTTACAGCATTATAGTTAACGATCAAGCTTGCCAATAAAAGCAAAAAACCCGACAGAGTTGAGTGCAAAAAACTTTTTTTAGACCAATGTTCCTTATGTTTCGCTATTATATTATTCATACCAAAACGCATATCTATTAAGACAAAATAAAATGATCGCGTCAAGATTAGAAGAAAAAAATAACTCGCCGAGACTTTTTTGCGCTATTTAAAAGATTGGAAAATTACCGCGCCAAAAGATTCCGATATATTTGTTCGATGCTCCTAGAAAGAACTTCTATGCTATTTTCCCCGGCTAATTCTTTGGCATTATTACCAAGCTCTTCCCTCATCTTTTTATCTTCTACAAGTATTTTAACACACTTTTCAAACCCCTCATTGTTTTTCGCCTTCAAGCAATTTTTGCCGTGGATCAGCCATCCATTATAAACAGGAATGTCTCTAACGATAACCGGCAGACCCACCGCACCGGCCTCCAAAATGACCATGCCTTGATTTTCTTCGTAAGAAGGAAAAACGAATATATCCATAGCGTTATAGGCTTCATTCACGCTATCGATATGTCCGGTGAATTTAACGTTGGCGGGAATATTCTTGGGCAGAGGCCTTACCAATAATCCGCTATAGATCTTTCCGAACCAAGGAAAACTTAATTTTGGAAACTTCTCCGCAATTGCCAAAAAAGTATCTATGCCCTTCCTTGGAATGACTAACGCCACAGTACCCACGGTAGTCGTTTTCAGATCATATTTCTTTCTACCGGACTCTCTTAGTGCCGGGTCTTTATAAAACTTTTTAAGATCAACCGCATTGGAACGAGCTATGATCTTTTCCGGAGACAGGCCATATGCCACCAACAATGATTTTGTGTATTCGGTAGGGGAAAAGACCAGATCGGCTAATCCGTACGCGTAAGCGAGATATCTTTTGATCAGCGGAAATAGAAATTTATTGAACCAAAAAACCTGAGCAGCGTCCTCGGCTGTAACATGCGACCAAATTATCACCTTCTTACCCATTCGCTTGGCCTTTTTCATTAAATAAATAGATCTAAGCCATGGTGTGTTTATCTGTAAAATATCACAAGAATCGTCCCACTTTTCGGTAAATTCAATATTCAAATATTTAAGCATCGTTCTTTGGTTTTTATAAGAAGATAAAAGGCCGGTTCCTATTTTTTTGAATAGTATGCCTCCCAAAAAATTATAAAATTCCAAATATAAACAAATTTTCATAATGTAGTATTTATTTAGATAAGCCTTTTTTATTTTTAATCGCTTTTCTGTAAGCTCCCTCCAATAGCCCCACTATTTTTTCTTTTGAATATTCCATAGCTAATTCTCTGGAAGCTATAGAGAACTTATTTCTAAGTTTATCATCTTCGGCCAATTCAACAATCCTTTGAGCCATATCTTCGAACATATCCGGCGCAACAATAAAGCCATTCTTTCCGTCTTTGACTATTTCCGGAACACCTAGGGAATCTACCCCGATAACCGGTAATCCTGCCGCCATAGCCTCCATAACAGAAAGCGGCATATTTTCACTCTTACTGGCAGTTATAAAGATATCTCCGGCCTGAAGAATTTCAAGTAATTCTTTGCCGCGCGCAAAACCATAAAATATTGTTTTATTTCCGATACCTAATTTTTGGGCTAATTCTTCAAGATTTTTTTTGTCCGGACCATCACCGACGATCATTAGTTTTATATGAGGATCCTTCTTGCTGGCTACCGCCATAGCCCTAATAACTTGATCGATGCTTTTTTCGTATCCCACGCGGCCCATATAGACCAACAACGTTTCTTTTATCCCGAGCTTAACTTTGAGTTTTTTCTTTTCTGAATCATTTGTTGCGGGGCAGAAAAACTCAGTATCAATGAAATTCGGAACGACTTCCGCCAGACTTTTTAACTTACCTATTTTCAAACCCTCTAATAAAGCCTTAGATGGACTGAGAATGAGATCGGCTCTATTGTAAAAAGCCATCGTACAGTGCCAAGTAAATCTTTTTATTTTTTCAAAATCCAAAAAAACATACTTCAGATAATGATCAAAAAAAGTATGGTGAGTTCCTACTATGGGTATATTAAAAATCTTTCCGGATAGAACGGCTTCCCAGCCCACACCGAACGGAGTATGCAGATGAATAACATCTGGCTTAAATTTTCTTATCTCTTTTATTCCAAAACCCAAAGGAATGGTAAATCTCTCTCCTGGATACGCAAAGAACGGCAATGACGGCAAGAAAACCAAGCGCGGATTTCCCGAATAGCCTGAAAGTTCTTTACTTTTTTGCTTAGAGCTGGTTGAAACAAAAACGCAGACTTCGTTGCCATTCTT
Source organism: Patescibacteria group bacterium (assembly GCA_023474975.1). Classification (GTDB taxonomy): domain Bacteria; phylum Patescibacteriota; class Minisyncoccia; order UBA6257; family 02-FULL-45-10c; genus JAHILT01. The sequence goes on along the minus strand of JAMCXE010000002.1, from coordinate 2,485 downwards.
AGCCAAAGCCTCTGCTGATTTCCATACAAAATGCGAAACTCCATTTATCTGCGGAGGAAAAGTATCGGTAAAAATTGCTATCTTCATATCGTTTTAAGAAAGCCTAAAATTATTTCTATAACTTCGTCTTGAGAATTCGTACCCACAAAATGACTATCTGTTTTAGAAACAATGAATTTTGCGTTCGGAAGTTCGTTTTTTAGATCTTCAATCTCTTTTTCGGTCACAAATATATCTTTTTTGGTATTAATAAATGTCACTGGTGTCTTAATTTTATTAATAGTTTTCCTAAAGTCAAAAGATACGGTCTGAATAAGCAACCACAAATTAACAGAAATAGGCATCGTTCTTAGGCCATCCAAAACCGAATCCCAATATCCAACCGCCTTCCCATGCTGATAATAATAATACTCTTTCCGATTTTGCCACAACATTAAAAAAGCGAGCAGTCCAACAAACTTAGATCCAATGCCGGTAAGAAATCCTACCCCGTTATATTCCATAGGATTGGCATGGTTAGTACCCAGCAAAATAAGACCACTCAGTGGTTTCGAGTCTTTAATAGCACAATCAATGGCAACAGAGCCACCAAATGAATAACCGACCATAATTGGTTTTTCTATTTTTTCTTTTTTCATTATGTCGCATAGATCTTCAGAAAAAACAGATAGTTCATAAAGGTTGCGTTTTTTTGTTTTATCCGATAATCCGTGCCCCCTCATATCCCAAGCTAAGCTGTTATATTTGTACTCGTGAAGTATGCTCATAGCTTTCATCCACGTGGTGTGGTTTGAGGAAAGCCCGTGTAAAAAAACAACGGTCGGTTTACCCGGAAACGAATTGCTCAGCCAATAAAATATTTTGCCACGGCCAGTATCTATATATTTTTCCTTTATAAGATCTTCCGTCATTGCCATAAAATTTTAGTTACTGTTTTTTTCAGACTTAAGGATCTCTGCCTCGGGATCGGTCTTTCTGAAATAAAGGAAGTAAATTATGGCGACAAGAATGCCGACGCCAAACGTTATAAGCGCCACCCACTCAAAAATAGAGTTGATCCTTGTTGCTGCTTGACCAAAATAAAAACCGATTATCATTAAAATAAAAGATTTGGGCAGGGTCGCAAGAAAGTTTATCCAAAAAAATTTAAAAAATGGCATTTCGGCCGCCCCCGCCGCTGATAAGAAAATGGTGCCGATGCCGTGAAGCAGTTTCCCGACAGCCAGTGTTTTTCCGCTATGATCTTTAAAATACTTTTCCAAATGCTCGATCCGCCCTTCATTTAATCCTATATATTTTCCCCATCTATTTATGAACCCTACTCGACCCCACCGACCAATAGCATAATAAAGGCAATCTCCGGACAGATCTCCCGCCACGGCAACCGCAAAAACAAGCGGAGCGCTCAAATACCCAAGGGAAGCCATAAATCCGGCGATTATAGTTATTATCGGCCCCTCAACAACGGTTATCGGAAAAAGTATAAGATATTTATACTCTATCAATAGATCAGTTACATTATTTAGTGCGATCATATCTTTATAGTATATATAAAAATTATTTACATGGATATAGAATATTCGACTTTAATAAAAGCTTGGTGGATCATCCTCGGTCGAACATAACATTAAAACACCCCGGTTAAGGGGTGTTTTAATACGCGGCTTATCTTTTAATAATTAACAAAGTAACTTATATTCGCCTTTGATCTTAAGGAAGAAATATAGTCATTGACCACACCACTCAGCTTTTGCTGCTTTAATTGCTGAGAGATCTGAGCCTTGTAGGTATCTTCCTGCCCCGCCGGAATCTTAACTTTATTATCTTTGATATAAGTCGCTACATCGGCGTCCGTAACCTGGATCTTATCGGCAAGCAACCCTTCCAATTCTTTTTCAACGAGGATCTGATCCCTGAGAGTATCCATCGTCATATTTTGCGAAGCCAGTGCCTGAGCCAAAGTTCCACCCTGAGAAGTGATCTGTTTTTCAACATTACTTACCTCTGAATTGATCTCGTCGTTGCTTACCACGATCTTTTGTTTTTTGGCCTCATCTTTAATAAGTTTTTCAACGATAATATTTTCTAGCGTACTTTTACCGGAAGTGCTTTCAAGCTGCTGAATGACCGCAAGACGGCTTATTGGAGAACCATTGACCACCGCAGCGATAAATAAGCCTTTATACACAAAAAGAAGGGCGCCCAAAACAATCACACAAGCCACTACGATCGTGACTTTCAAATTCACTTTAATTCTTTTTTTATTAGCCTCGGAATGAGAAGCCGCTTCATGTGCGGCGTTGTGATGTTCGGCCTCATGATGCTCAGCCGAATGATGAGTTGCATGCTGCCCTTCATGATGATGTTCATGAGACTCGGAGGTACTTTTTACTTCCTGATTATTATCCATGATATAAATTTATTATTTTTAATTATTAAAAAGATTATAGCACAATTTTAAAACAGATCACTTCTCAGGGTGGAA
>JAMCXE010000016.1 GCA_023474975.1 Patescibacteria group bacterium | reverse complement strand
TTTTACGGTTTCTCTTACCAGAAAATTTGTTAAGCACGGAGGTAAGATGCAGCGTGATTTGGAAGCTGCCGCCGCTATGAAGCCGGCTGCTTCTCCTGCTCCGGCCGCAAAGAAATAATTTGATAAATTTCACTATAAAATAAAAAAAATGATAAGAGAAACCGTAAAACTTAGACATTTGCATATAGCTCCGCGTAAGGCGAGGCTGATCGCTAATCTCATAAAGGGAATGACCGCTAATGAAGCCGAGGCCCAATTGATGCTTGCCTCGAAAAGATCGGCTGAGCCAATTCTTAAGCTTCTTAAATCTGCCGTCGCCAATGCGGTTAATAATAGGAAAGTCGATCAGGACGCTTTAGTCGTAGAAACAGTAATGGTTGATCAAGGACCTTCTTTTAAAAGATTTTTACCGCGCGCCATGGGAAGAGCTACTCCCATATTAAAGAGAACTTGTCATGTTACCCTCGTTTTGAAAGAAGCCAAAAAGAAAAAAACTGCCAGATTTAATACCGCTATTGTTAAAAAAGAAAAAGAAGCAAAGAAAATAGCGAAGGCCGTTAATAAACCAAAGTACGAAAACAAAGATTCTGTCGAAAAGGAAGCTCCAAAGTCGGAAAGTAAACAGGGCTTTACGAAAAAGGTCTTCAGAAGAAAGAGCGTTTAATTTTTAAACTGATAAATTATATAAAACTATGGGACAAAAAATTAGACCAGATTCATACAGGACGGGCGTAACCAGGGGATGGAATTCTCGTTGGTTTCCTAAAAAGAAGAACTTCAAGAAAACCCTGGAAGAGGATGTTTTGATCAGAAAAATAGTAAAGGAAAAAATAAAGTTGGCTGGCATAGATAAGATAGAGATCGAGAAAAATAATAATACTTTCAGAGTTTTTATTAAGGTCGCTAAACCTGGTTTAGTGATCGGCAGGGGAGGAAAAGGGGTTGAAGATCTTAGAAAGGCCATTGAAAGCAAACTCGCCAAACTCTATGCAGAAAGAAATGAAAAACCGGATTTTAATGTTAATTTGAACATTGAGGAACTTAAACGAAATGAAGTTTCTTCGGCGTTCATCGCTCAAAGTATTGCTTGGGATCTTGAGAAAAGAATGACCTTTAGGCGTACTATAAAAAAGTATTTGGAATCGATCATGCAGAATAAGGAAGTCGAGGGTGCTAAGATAAAACTTTCAGGAAGGCTTGATGGTGGCGAAATTGCCAGAAGGGAGTGGTTAGCAAAAGGGAAGCTCCCGCTTCAAACTCTTAGAGCCAATATTGATTACGGCGAGGGAACTGCTTTTTGCACTTACGGAACCGTTGGAATAAAAGTTTGGATATACAAAGGAGAAGTTCACGTTTAATTCATACAATAATTAATTTTTAAATTTTTATCTATGTTGATGCCAAAGAAAACAAAACACAGAAAGTGGCAAAGAGGACGATCTAAGAAACGTCTTACTGAAACCAGGGGCCTTACAGTTGCTTATGGTTCCTTTGGCTTAAAAGCTATGTCTCCGGCGTGGATGGATGGCAGGCAACTAGAGGCGGCTAGAAAGACAATAACGAACTTCCTCAAAAGAGAGGGAAAGGTTTGGATCAGGGTTTTTCCCGATAAGCCAATAACAAAGAAACCTCCGGAAGTTACCTTAGGAGGAGGTAAGGGAGATGTTGATAAATACGTTGTTGTTATAAAGCCAGGCAGGGTTTTGTTTGAAGTAGACGGTGTTCCGAAGGAAACCGCTGTGCAGGCTTTAAAAATGGCTAGTTATAAATTACCGGTAAAAACAAAGATAGTTTTTAAATAATTTTTTGTAAGGATTGAAAAAATAAGAAAAATCATATAAAATATGAAGACCAAAGAAATGGAACAATTGAAAAATAAGCCAGATGCTGAACTTTTAAACGAAATCAAAAAAAGCAAGGATAAGCTTTGGGAGCTTCAGGTTGATCTCCGTGCAGGTAAGACAAAAAATGCCAGTGAGATAGCTAATCTCAAAAAGTTGATCGCAAGGATGAATACTGCAATATCGGAAAGAAAAAATACCAAGACAGAAAAAAAATCATAAATTTATGAAAGAAAAACAACACAGACAATTAAACGGAACCGTGGTTTCCGATAAAATGCAAAAGACCGTTGTGGTAGCGGTCGAGAGATTAAAGTTGAACGAAAAGTATAAAAAATATTTTAAGACCACTAAGAAATTCAAAGCTCATGACGAAAAGGGAGAATATCATACCGGTGATAAAGTTGTTATTGAAGAAACAAGGCCGATGAGTAAAGAAAAAAGGTGGAAAGTTATAAATAAGATTTAATTCTATGATCCAAGAAAGATCCATATTAAAAGTTGCGGATAACAGCGGGGCAAAAACGGTCCGATGTTTTAGGGTGCTCGGAGGTGGTCGTAAGAGATATGCCGGAATAGGCGATATAATAATTGCCTCTGTTCAAAAAGCCGAACCGAGAAAAGCGGTCAAGAAAAAAGATATAGTAAAATGCGTTGTTGTGAGAACTAGAAAAACTCAGCACAGACAAGATGGGTCTTATTTCCGTTTTGACGACAACGCGGTTGTTTTGATCGATGATAAGAAAGAGCCCAAGGCAACCCGTATCTTTGGTCCTTTACCCAGAGAAATAAGAGAGAGGGGTTACGAAACTATATTTACCATGGCCGAAGAAGTTGTTTAACTAAATCAGAAAAAATATGAACATAAAAAAAGGCGATACAGTAAAAATATTAGCAGGAAAGGATTCCGGAAAGACCGGCAAGGTTTTGGTTGTTGATACTAAGAAGCAGAGGGTGGTCGTGGAAGGATTGAATATGTTCAAAAAGCATAATAAGCCAAAGCGCCAAGGTGAAAAGGGGAGCGTTGTTGAGGTTGGCAGGTCCATAGATGCATCCAATGTTCTAATGGTTTGCCCACGCTGCGGTCAGCCCACGAGAATTAGTCACAAGGTTGAGGGAACTAAAAAATTAAGAATCTGCAAAAAATGCAAAAGCACGATCTAAAAAATAAATTAGAAAAGGTTGTTGTAAATGTAGGCATTGGAAGATTTTCCACTCAGCCTAATTTTGAGGACAAATTTGTTCCCGAGGTAGCAAAAGAGCTTTCTTCTGTTACTGGTCAGTACCCATCTTTAAGATCAGCTCAAAAATCTATTTCTGGATTCAAGCTTCGCCAAGGGACTGTCGTTGGCCTTAAAACGACTTTGAGAGGGCGCCGTATGAATTCAATGGTGAGCAAGATTGTCAATATCGCTTTACCGCGCGTAAGGGATTTTAGAGGTATAGATACGAGAGCTATAGATAAAAACGGTAATTTAAATATAGGTCTTAAAGAGCATTTGGTTTTTCCAGAAATAATTCCAGAGCATTCCAAAGTTAATTTTGGAATACAGATAACAATGGTTCCAAAATTGCCTATAAAAAACAATGCTGAAGCGGTCGAATTTTATAAAAAGATCGGAGTTCCATTCAAGAAATAAAATATTAATAATTTATGGCTAAAACATCAGTTGTAGCAAGATCAAAAAGGAAGCCCAAGTTTTCCACCCGTATTGTAAGGCGCTGTTTTAGGTGTGGCAGAAAACATGGTTACATGAGAGAATTTGGAATTTGCAGGATCTGTTTCAGGGAATTGGCCGGTCGCGGTGAGATCCCGGGAATTAAAAAGTCTTCTTGGTAAATCGATATAAATATTTAAAATACTATGTACACAGATCTATTGGTAAAAATTAAAAATGCTCAAGCTGTGAAGAAGGAGAGTGTAAAATCTTCCTATTCTGTGATGGATAATGCTATATTAGAAATTCTCAGCAAGAAAAATTTTATTGATGAAGTATCGGTAAAAGGAAGGGCTCCAAAGAAAGTTTTGGATGTAAATTTGAAATATGATAAAAATGGATTAGGCGCTATTCATGGTGTTAAAATTTTGAGCAAGCCGTCGAGGCATTTATATACGAGCTATTCCGATATTTATCCGGTTAAACAGGGATTTGGCGCTTTAGTGGTATCCACTTCAAAGGGTATTATGGAAGGGCAGTCGGCCAAAAAAGCAAAGCTGGGCGGGGAATTGTTGTTTGAGATCTGGTAAATTATTTAATTTTTATAACAAAAATATGAGCAAAATAGGAAAAAAACCAATAGTTATACCAGAAAATGTCAATTTTAAAATTGATGGCGCTGTTTTGGAAGTTTCGTCCAAGGATGGCAAAAGATCATTAAAATTAGATCTACTACCCAATATTGAAGTAAAGAATGAGGGTAATGAAGTAGTTTTTTCAACAAAGAATGACGATGCCCAGACCCGAGCTAATTGGGGAACGATCAGAGCCTTGGTTCAAAATGCAGTTAATGGAATGAAGGAGGATTTTAAAAAAGTTTTGGAATTCCAGGGTGTCGGTTTCAGGGCGAATGTTGAAGGTAAGAATTTGGTTTTAAATATCGGTTTTTCTCATCCCGTAAAATTCGAAATTCCTAATGGAATAATTATTACCGTGGAAAAAAGTAATATTATAATTGCCGGAATAGATAAATATCTTGTTGGTCAGGTCGCGGCAAAAATAAGGGCATTGAAGAAGCCAAATCCGTATAGAGGAACAGGAATTAAATATAAAGAAGAAATAGTTAGGAGAAAGGCCGGTAAAAAAGCCAGTAGCGGAACGGGTGCGGCTGCATAAACTAATTTTTGAAAAATATGGCAAATATTAAAGAAAAAAACAGAAAAGAAGAAAGGCGCCGTATAAGAAATAAGGCGAAAATTTTTGGTACCGCCACTAAGCCTAGACTCTCTGTGTTTAGGAGTAATAAGTATACCTACGCTCAGCTTATTGATGATGGTACCGGAAAAACCATAGCTTCGGCTTCCACTATCGAATTTTCAAAAAATAAAGCAAAAAAAGCAGATACGGCTAAATCTTTGGGCGCATCATTGGCCGAGAAAGCAAAAAGCCTGAACATCAAAGAGGCCGTGTTTAATAAAGGTCCGTATCTTTATCATGGTCGTGTAAAAGCCGTTGCCGACGGGGCAAGAGAGGGTGGACTTAAAATATAGCTTAATAAAATCGTTATAATATTTATGGAAAACAAACAATCAACGGGCGGTCAAAATAGAAATTCATTTGGTGGTCAAAGGCCAAATCGTTTTAGAAAAGAGAGGCCGAAAGATGATTTCAAGGAAAAAGTTTTAGATCTTAGAAGAGTTACGCGTGTGGTTGCCGGTGGAAAAAGATTTCGCTTTAGAACTACTTTAGTTATCGGAGACGGTAAGGGTGCTATTGGAGTTGGTATTGGGAAGGGTGTAGATGTGCAGGCTTCTATAGAAAAGGCTAAGATAGACGCTCGTAAAAATCTATTAAAGATAAATCTAAAGGATAGAACTATCGCTCATGAAGTTGAAGCTAAGTTTAGCGCCGCGCATGTTAAAATAAAACCGGCAGATGAAGGACACGGACTTAAGTCTGGTGGTGCAGTACGCGTAGTGCTTTCTTTGGCTGGTATTAAAGACGCTACCTCAAAATGCCTTGGAAGAACCCCTAATAAACTTACCAATGCCTTGGCTACAATGGAGGCGTTAAAACAATTAAGAGCCTAAGTAATATATGCAATTACATAATTTATCGATAAAAAATAGAAGAGAAAAAAGAGTCGCTAGGGGCGGAAAAAGAGGGACTACTTCCGGTAGGGGTCAGAAGGGTCAGAAGTCTCGTTCTGGTCATCGTATTCGTCCGGCTCAGCGCGATCTTTTGATCAGAATCCCCAAACTTAGGGGGTATAGGAACAAGCCGAAATCAATGTTCAATTTAGTTTTAAAATTATCCGATCTGGAAAAAATAAATGCGGATGTTATTGACAAGGCTTCTTTGAAAGCGCATTTTGGAAATGAGTTTAGAGATGAAATAAAGATTTTGAGCGGCGGGGAGCTGAAAAAGCCAATTAAAATAGATGGTATTAAAATTTCTAAAAGCGCTAAAGAAAAAATCGAAAAAGCCGGCGGCAGCGTTAAATAACTTATAAAGATATGGAGAAATTAATGCAAATTTTCAAGTCTCCTGAGTTAAGAAAGAAGATCCTCATAGTCGCTGGTCTGCTTTTAGTTTCTATCAAATTTGCCGCTATCCCTATTCCGGGAGTTGATTTTGGTAAATTAAGAATGCTTTTAAACTCCAATCAATTATTGGGTTTCTTTGATCTTTTTTCCGGTGGCGCGCTAGATAGATTGTCTATCGTGATGCTTGGCGTTGGACCTTATATTACGGCTACGATCATAATGCAGCTTTTAACCATGATATTTCCTTACCTTAAGGAAATATATTATGAGCAGGGAGAAATGGGTCGCGCAAAATTTGATAGAATTTCCAGATATATTACGGTTCCCTTAGCAGCTTTGCAAGCTTATGGATTTTTAAATATATTAAGATCTCAGCAAATTTTAACCGCCAGCACCCCCTTTGATCTTTGGAGAAACGTTATAGTTATTACTGCCGGTTCGGTATTTTTGATCTGGATAGGGGAATTAATAAGCGAACAAAAGATCGGAAATGGTATATCTTTACTTATCTTTGCCGGTATAGTTGATCGGTTGCCACAGGCTATAAGCACTCTTTATCTCAACTACACCCCAGCGCAGATTCCAACATATATAGTATATTTACTACTTAGCATAATTGTTATCGCCGGCGTTGTGTTCGTAAATGAAGGAGAAAGAAAAATACCGGTTTCTTATTCAAGGAGGGTGAGAGGTAATAAGGTGTACGGAGGAGTTTCCAGCTATTTGCCTCTTAAGGTCAATCAGGCCGGAGTTATTCCCATCATTTTCGCCATCTCGATCTTGCTTTTACCGCAATTTTTAGCTCAGGCATCGGCTATTATATCCTCGAATTTTTCATTGCAGTTTAATAGATTTGTAAATGATTTTCTTAATAACCAAGTGATCTATTCATCCGTCTACTTTTTCTTGGTGGTTGTTTTTACTTATTTTTACACTGCGGTCACATTTGATCCTGAGGAAATTTCTAAAAATTTACAAAGAAGCGGAGGGTTTATTCCGGGTATCAGGCCGGGTGAGCAGTCCGGACTTTATCTGAATAAGATCATCCATCGCATTACTTTGTTCGGAGCTATTTTTTTGGGCATAATTGCTATCTTGCCGAATTTGGTCCGCATATTTACCGGAATTCAATCTTTGACGTTAGGAGGCACGGGACTTCTTATCGTCGTCGCCGTGGCTCTAGAGGTTAGAGACCAGATCAATTCTCAATTGGTGATGCGTGAATATGATGGATTATAGAATGCAAAATATACAAAAAGGACTCGCTGTAGCGAGTCCTTTTTTGTTATAATTAAACTTGTTAGCAAAAAAATAATATTATGCCGAGTAGTAGAACTGCGATCGGCCTCGTCTAAGATCGTAAAGAAAGCAACTTGGCAAAATAAGTCGTTAAATATAAATAATTAATCAGACCGTGATCAAATCAATAAGATCGCAGTTTCATTACCTGGTTATGAAAAAAGTTATTTTGCTTTATGGAGCTCCGGGCGCTGGCAAGGGGACCCAGGCGGATCTTTTATCAAGAAAATTTGGATATTATCATTTCGATACCGGCAAATATATCGAACAGACTATCAATGATCCAGAGAACTTAAAAAGCAAAAAATTTCAGAAGGAAAAAGCTATTTTTGATTCCGGTAAATTAAACACACCATCTTGGGTGCTTAAAGATATCGTAATAAAGAACACTAAAAAATTGGCTAAGGCGGGGGTAAGAATGGTTTTTAGCGGATCTCCGCGTACATTATTTGAGGCCTTTGGAGATGAAAAGACCGCCGGTCTTATAGAAACATTAGAGAATTTGTATGGGAAAGAAAATATAGGAGTTTTTTACCTGGATGTTAAACCCGAGAGTTCCTTGTTTAGAAATGGTAATCGTGCGGTTTGTTCCTTTTGCGGTACACCGGTCCTTTATCAGGAAAATCGAGTTAATGTATGCCCTTTTTGTGGCGCTCCTTTAAGAAAAAGAACTCTGGATGATCCGGATACGATAAAGGTTAGATTGGAGGAATATAAAAATAGGACTCAGCCTATTTTGGATGAGCTTAAAAAAAGAGGATATATCATTAATGTTATAAACGGAGAGCCCGAGCCGTTTAAGGTTTTTGAGGAATTAAAACAAAAAATAAATTAGTGCTTATAAAAACACCGGAGCAAATAAAAAATATAAAATTATCCGGGAAGATATTGGCTAGCGTGGCTAAAGAGCTTAAAAGAAATGTTAAAGAAGGCGTAGTTTTAAAGGATCTGGATAAATTAGCAAAAAAACTTATTGAAGATGCTGGGGCGGAGCCGGCCTTTTTGGGTTATCAGCCGAGTGGTGCAGACCACCCATTCCCAGCTTCGATCTGTGCATCTTTAAACGAAGTAGTGGTTCATGGAATTCCAAATAACTACAAATTGAGGTCCGGGGATATTTTGAAGTTAGATTTCGGCGTGAGCTACAAGGGTTTTATAACCGATGCCGCCTTTTCTGTCGGCATAGGAAAGATTTTGCCGGAAAATCAGAGACTTATGGATGTTACTAAACATGCGCTTATGTTGGGCGTAAAAGAATGCCGTCCCGGCAAAAGATTGGGGGATATCGGTTGGGCAATAAATAGCTATGTTCAGAAGAATGGGTTTAGGGTCGTTAAAGGGCTTTGCGGACACGGCGTTGGACTAGAATTGCACGAAGAGCCGGCGGTTTTTAACGAGGGTCAAAAAAATACCGGCTTGGAATTGAAGCCTGGCATGGTGCTGGCTTTGGAGCCGATGGTATCCGCCGGAGATCCATATATAATTCAAACCGAACAAGAAAGTTATGCTACTAGAGACGGCAGCACCTCCGCTCATTTTGAGTACACCGTCCTTATAACCGAGAGAAATCCTGAGATATTGACGAATTTCTAGATTGGCGCACTTTTCTAGCGGGGCTTAGTAGCGCTTCGGCAGCGACAAGGGTTTTGTTTTAAAAAATAATAAAGTTTGGTATAATTCCATTGTTATATGCCAAAACCATTTTTATCAGTTGTTATACCCGCTTACAACGAAGCTAAGCGTTTACCACTTACTTTGATAGATATAGATAAGCATTTGGACGCGCAGGAATATTCTTATGAGATCGTTGTGGTAAATGACGGATCGACCGATGATACCGCCGAAATAGTTAGTAGGTTCGCTCCCTTGATAAATAATTTAAAACTGATAAATAATAATGAAAATAAAGGTAAGGGCGCTGTGGTGAGGCAGGGAATGCTGGAGTCTAAGGGATTGTGGCGTTTGTTTATGGATGCTGATAATTCCACTTCGATAGTTGAGTTCAATAAAATGATCCCATATTTCAAATCTGGATATGAAGTAGTGATCGGTTCGCGCGGCGTTAAGGGTTCAAGAAAAATGCCTCATCAGCCGTTTTACAAAGAAATCCTTGGTAAATTAGGGAATTTTATTATCAGATTTTTTTTGATCAGGGGGATAAAAGACACTCAGTGTGGATTTAAATGTTTTTCCGAAGAAGCGGCGGAAAGAATCTTTTCATTGACAAGGATAGACAGGTGGGGATTTGACGCAGAGGCATTGGCTTTAGCCAAGGCATTACATTACAAGATAAAAGAAATTCCCGTTTTTTGGGTTAACGATGCAAGAACTCACGTAAAACTTAGAGATTATTTGCAAGTGCTGCTTGAAACTGTTAAAGTACGCTGGTGGCTTTGGAGAAATATTTACAATATCAGATAAAAAATAAAATTAAAAAATAATTTATGGTTAAACAATATTTAACAAAAGAAAAACTAGAGGAATTAAAGAACGAACTTAATGAACTCAAGACCGTTAAAAGGATAGACATAGCCGATAAGCTTAAGAGAGCTAAGGAGTTAGGCGATCTTTCTGAAAATTCTGAATATTTTGAGGCGCGTGAAGAACAAGGTCAGATCGAAAGCAGGATATTCGAATTAGAGGATATGTTAAAGGAAGTTGAGATAATAGACAAATCACGCTCAGCCGGAAGTATCATAAAAGTTGGTTCAACTATTGAGGTCTCTAAAGATGGCAAGAAATTTAAGTTCTTTATCGTTGGTTCGAA
>JAMCXE010000007.1 GCA_023474975.1 Patescibacteria group bacterium | reverse complement strand
CCATATCTAATAACGCTTTGTCGCATAATACGATAAGAGGCGCGGCCGGAGGCGCTATTTTGACAGCTGAGTTATTATATAAAAATGGTTATATTAAGTAAGACTTGTTATTTGTATTTGTTCCAGCCGATCATTTTCTCGGAAACAGCATAATTTTATTGCTATAAAATTTGCCTCTCTCTCGACGCGAAAGCGCCTCCGAGATGTTCCTCAAAAAAGCTCGACTGGAACATTATCTAATAATTAAAATGAAAAATATTCACAACGCCATAACTTTAATAGGAATGCCGACTTCGGGGAAGTCTACTATCGGAAAATTAGTGGCCGATAAATTGGGCTGGGATTTTACTGATCTTGATGATCTGATAAAAGAAAAGACAGGCAAAAGTTACGATGAAATATTGGAACAGGGAGGCGAGAAAGAGTTATTAGATATGGAAAACCGGTTTACTTTAGAACTGGATTTCGGAAAGGGTTTAATTTTTTCTCCGGGCGGAAGTCTTATTTATTCTGTGGAGGCCATGGAAAAAGCTGCAAGAGAAACTAAAATTATTTATATAGAGCTTCCGTTAAAAGAAATCGAGATTAGGCTTGGGCTCAGGCCGATCAAGGGCGGAATCGTTGGTTTGAAAGAAAAAGGATTAAAAAAGCTTTTTGAAGAAAGGGATGTGGCTTACAGAAAATTTGCGGATTATATTATAAAAGCCGATAATTTAAGTGAAGAAGAATTGGTTATCAAAGTTTTGGAATTAATAAATCAATGATTTATAGAAGCACGAATAAGGGATCTTCCGGTAAAAAATTTAAGGATGTTCTTTTTGAGGGTTTGGCTCCGGACGGCGGATTGTATATGCCCGAAAAATCTCCGTCTTTAAATGATGGGTTTTTAGCCGAGTTTGAAAGAAAAAGTTTTGGTGAGATAGCCCTGGAAGTTGGAAGATTATTTATTGATGACATTCCCGAAAAAGATTTAAAAGAAATAATTGATGATGCTTTTAGTGGTGACGCCTTTATTGATTGCGGCAGTGAATGTCCGGCACCATTGGTAAAAATTAGTAATAATATTTATGTCGAAGAGCTTTGGCATGGACCGACAATGGCCTTTAAAGATTTTGGCGCCAGATTTATGTCTCGGGTTATGGGTTATTTTTTGAGACAAACCAAAAAAGAATTAAAAATAATCGTGGCGACTTCGGGGGACACGGGTAGTGCCGTGGCGGCTGGATTTTATAATGTGCCGAACATTAAAGTTTATATTCTTTATCCGTCCGGCAAAGTGAGCGATCTTCAGGAAAAACAACTTACAACTTTTGGCGGAAATATTACAGCAATAGAGGTAAATGGCGCTTTTGATGATTGCCAAAAACTTGCCAAACAAATTTTAGGCGACAAAGAGCTTAATGGAAAAGGAGAATTTTCTTCAGCTAATTCTATTAATTTTGGCAGACTGCTTCCGCAGATGTTTTATTATTTCTTTGGCTACGGCCAGTTAGCAAAAAAGTTAAATGTTAATAGTCAAAAGTTAAACGTTTCTTTTTCGGTTCCGAGCGGAAATTTCGGTGATCTGACCGCCGGGCTAATGTGTAAAAAAATAGGCCTTCCGATAATCAAGTTTATAGCAGCTACCAATATTAACGACGTAGTTCCCGAATACCTTCATACGGGCGTTTATAGGCCCCGTGTTTCGCAAAAAACGATGTCTAATTCAATGGATGTGGGTAATCCGTCTAATTTTGCCAGGATGCTCGATCTATATCAAAATGACGCAAAATTGATGGCAAAAGATATTGTTGGTATCAGCGTGAATGAAGAAGAAACTGCCGAAACGATCAAGTTGGTTTACAAGGAAAATGGATATTTGCTTGATACTCATAGCTCCGTAGCTGTGAAGGCTGCCCAGGAAAGCGGAATTAAAGATGCGATAATTTCTTTAAGTACGGCGCACCCAGTGAAATTTAAAGATGCTATTGAGCCTATGATCGGAAAGAAGATAGGGATCCCTGAAAAACTTAAGGAAACTATGAGTAAAGAAAAGAAGGCTATTTTGATCGAAAACGATATTGAGGAATTAAAGGATGTGTTGAGGAAGAATTAGAAGAATAAAAATATTGACTAAAACTAGCTATCTGGTGTATCTTCTAGATAGTTCGTTTTTATTTAAGGAAAAGGAGAATGAAAAATGAAGGATATCAAATTCTTGGTAAGGGAGCAGGAGGATGGCGTGGCGATAAGTTCGGTAGATGGTGGGTGTAGGTATGCGTTTTTGAGAAAGCTTGATAATGGTAAGATCGTAAGGACCTTTTATGCGGCCATATGCGATGGAATAATGTCCGAGGGCATGGATTATTCCGACATGAAAACAGCTCTGAACAAAACCAAGGAAATGATAAGGCGTATCTACGAATTAAATCCTAAATCTTTTATGGAAAAGTGTTAGATATAAAAAAACCCGGCAAGTAGCCGGGTTTTTCTTTTTTATTCGTATGTGCGTATTTGTAGTACGCTATTTGCATACTATATTTCGATCAATACGGGGAGGATCATCGGTCTGCGTTTGGTCCTGTTATATAGTAATTGGCCGATCTGATCCCTGATCAAGCCCTTTATATAATCGGGATCGGGTTTTTGTTTAAATGGAATACGAGTGAGAATATTTCTCATCTTTGCTCTTATTTCATCCAAAAGAACCTTGCTGTCTTTTAGGTAAATAAATCCCCTTGAAATGATGTCCGGATTTTTTAATAATCTTCCGCTTTGTCTATCTATGGTTGTGATAACTACGACCATTCCCTCTTCGGAGAGCATAATGCGATCTCGCAAAACAACTTCTTCCACGTCTCCGACGCCCAGTCCGTCAACCATAACATAATTTGCTGGAACTTTTTCAGAGGTTATTCTGAAGCCATCCTTGGTAAGCTCGCAAACCTGACCATTATCTATAAGAAAGGTATTGTTCTTGGGGATCCCCATGCTTATAGCTGTTTTTGCTAAAGATTTTCTCTTGTAATAATATCCGTGGATGGGAAGTATGAATTTTGTTCTTGCCAGCATTTTTATAACAAGTTTTATATCTTCTTTGTGGGAGTGTCCACCGGCATGAATGTCGAGAAATTCGTAATTGTAAATTTCATCGACTTGCCTGGAAATATTATCTTGAAGAATCTGTACGCTCCTTTCGTTTCCCGGAACCACCGAAGACGAGAATATAACTGAATCGGTCGGTTTAAGCCTAACGCTTTTGTGCTCGCCATTAGCTATCCTTGTTAATCCGGCATTGGGCTCGCCCTGACCTCCGGTGGTGAGAATGATTATTTTGTCGTCTTTGTATTTTGATATTTCATCCATTGATATCTCCAATCCTTTTGGATTTTTGATGTACCCTAAAGCCTTAGCTATTTGAACATTGTTCTTCATCGATCTCCCGTTAAGGGCTACTTTTTTTCCAAGTCGATCGGCAATTTCAAAGATCGCGGCTATGCGTGTTAGAAGTGAAGAGAATGTCGCTATAATTACGCGGCCGGTAGCATTTTTTAGCAGCGTCTCTATATTTTCTTTTACGGTATCTTCGGATATTGATTTTCCCTCAATATCGGCGCTAGTGCTATCTATAAAAGCGGTATGAATATCTATGTTACTAAGCATTTCGAACGACTTGGTGTGTATTGGATTACCATGTTTATCGCGTTCAACCCTAAAATCTCCAAAGCTTACCATTTTGCCTACTGGAGTGGTAAGGATAAATCCAATTCCATCGGGAATGGTATGCCCTATGTAAAAAAACTCGGCTTGAAAATTTTCAGAAAGAGAAACTTTATCGCCATCTTTTACGACTTGAAAGCGCGGTTTGGGCAAGTTTGGAAATTCTTCCATTCTCTTTTCTACAATGGCTTTGGTAAGCGCTGCCGTATAAATAATGGGGTTTCCGAGTTTTTCTATCAAATACGGGAGAGCATAGATGTGGTCATAGTGACCATGCGTCAATATGATCGCTTTTATATTTTTCTTTTTTGGTTCCAGATATGAAACATTCGGAATAATATAGTCTATTCCGGGAGTTTCTTCTTCCGGGAATTGAATTCCAACGTCTATTACCACTATTTCGTTTTTGTATTCATAAAAAGAGCAGTTCCTTCCTATTTCTTCAAATCCGCCAAGCGGACAGAATCGTACTACATCGGAAAAGCTTGCTGCTTTTTTGGGATGAGGCGAGTACCTCATATTTGTTCTTCTTAACATTTTTTTATTTTTTTAATTGTATTTAAAGTTTCGACTTTAAATGTGGTGCCCAGGGCGGGATTTGAACCCGCAAGACCTTACGGTCGCACGCACCTGAAGCGTGTGCGTCTGCCAGTTTCGCCACCTGGGCATATATCTTAATATATTATTTCAATGATTTGAGTTCGTCGATCAAGTTTGTTCTTGCCGGATCCAATTTATTTTCTTTCGCTAGATAATAACTAACCCAATCAGCTAGAAATAGCGCATTCCATGCCTTGGTCAATTGGTTTTTGCCCTTAAGCTTTATTGATATAAATCGAATTTTATTATTCTTAAACACGAGCTTTATCTTTTTTACGGTATCCTTTACGATATTTTTGTCTGAATCGTCTTCTATAAAGATCACTTTAATTTTCGATAAAAAATTTTTATTTTCAAAAATTTCTATTTCATTGTGGCAGATCTCGGGAATTGTTCCTGAAAATGCCGGATTTTTCGGGGTTTCATTAAGTCTTGTTTTCCAGTTATAGCACAGATATTCATTTTTTTGTGATCCATATATAAGGACTACCTCGTTTTTTATTTTTTCGGCTATAAGTCTGCCCTGCTTTTCGTTTTCGGTAAGAACTATATTCTCGATCTTTGTTTTGGGAAATATTTTTTTTATTATTCCCATCGCTCCATAGAACATAAATCCTCCGCCTTGTCTGGGCTTGATGCCCGGATTCTTGAAATGTGCTATGGGCACATTTTTTTTATTGGCCATATCCAGCAGTTTTCCTCCGGAGCAAACAATCGCTTTATTTTTTACCTCGTTGAATCCACTTAGAGTTTCTTTGGTATTTCCGGAAAAGGATATGAATATAAAGAATGGTTTAACATAATTAGTTTGCGGCACGCCCGAATTTTTCCAGACCAATATCGGAACTGGAATATTCAGCTCTCTTTTGAGCCCTGATATTATATCTCCAACTTGTCCCGACCCGCCCATTCCGATAATTATTATGGCATCGGCATCAGCATTGCCAAGGTTTTCTAAATTGGAAAAATCTATAGCTTTTAGAGAAAGCTGGTATTTTAAGCGCATTATTCCATTTTTGAACTGGTCCATATTTTTAAGCGCTATTTAAATACTCTTGTGGTTTGAAGATACCATTCACTGATATTTTTAAACCTATCAGAGGGCGTCACTAGTGTTTTATTATCTAAGCCACTCAGATTTTTTACGGAAACGTACAGGTAATAAGGAGAAAAGAGAAATACTGCCGGTTTTTGGCTGTCTATTTCTTTTTGCAAATCTTCGATCTCGCCCAATCTCTTTCCCGCATCAGATTCTTGTCTGATCGTTTCAATTAAAGTATCCGCTTTGTTGTCTTGGAATAGGGCCAAATTCAAGCCCGGATAAAATCTTTCTGAAGAATGCCAGAAGGAAAATATGTCCGGATCATTCCCTAGTATATTTCCAAACATTAACATTTGATAATTTCTTGTTTTTATTATTTCTTGGGTTATATCATTTGGATCCAGTTTAATAAGAGATAGTTTTACCCCTATTTTTTGCCAGTCGTTTTGTATTATGTCGGCGGCATCGGATAAGAATTGTATTTGCGGAACGATCATTTGGAGATCCAGGGTTACCACGCTTTTTCCTATTTTCTTTTCTCTTATTCCGGTACTGCTATTAATAAGCCAGCCTCCTTTATCTAATAACGTGGAAGCGGCATCCAAAGAAAATTGTTCAGAACCGATTTGGCCGTCATATCCTTCAACGGAGGGCATGATGGGCTGGTTGACCACATCGGCTTTGCCGTTAAAAATTTCGGATACAAGCTTATTTTTATCCGTTGCCAAGTTTAACGCTTCGCGAACAGATATATCTTTAAGCGCGTCATTTGAATTTTGATTGAAGAATATGGCGTAATACCGCGGCATTCTCAGTTCGGTTATTTTATTGCTTATTTTTATTTTATCAATATCTTTTGGATTCAAATTACCGAATCCATCTATATTTCTGGAATTAAAAGCATCGATGAGCTCATTAGTTCCCTGAAAGAATTTTATAGATATTTGATTTATAAAGGGTTTTTTACCCGCATAGTTTGGGTTGGTCTCAAAATTATATTCGGTTATAAAACCATCGCGTCTTAAGGCGTAGTTGACGTATTTGTACGGTCCGCTGCTAATAGGTTCTAAATTATAATTAGAAAGCTTGAGATTGGCGGATGGTATAGTGCTGAAAATATGCTTTGGTATTATTTCCAGATTTTTTAAGTTGCTGAGAAAGAACGAATATGGATTTCTAAGATTAAACTCCAGCTCTAATTCGCTTATTCGGCTGACAACTATTCCTTGCCAAGTAGAAAATAGCGGAGAATTGGCTTCTGGATCCTGGATCGTTTCTACGGTAAAGACAACGTCGTCGCTATTTAGCGGCTTATTGTCGCTCCATAATAACCCATCTTTAAGAAATACATCCCAGGTTTTTCCATCGTTGCTTACCGTATAATGATCGATCAGGTCGGTTAGGTCTGCATATATCAATTGCGAAAGGTCTCTATCCGTATCGGTGTTGCTTATGACGGGATTTATGAATTTTGGCTGCCCAACTATCCCTTCTGTGTATTTGCTGCTTCCGACTGGTACGGCAACCGTATTCTTGTTGAAAAAATTTCCCAACCATAAAATTCCGGAGATAAAAAATATTCCTATGGCGATAAAAATCACCACTTTTTCATTTTTAGTTAGTGCCTGAATTATTTTTTTTAAAAACATGCCGTCTTTTTGCGTTTTTATATTATTCTTTAGCAGATCCGGGTTCGATCTTATAAAAGATCTTCGGTATTAGTCATATTAAGACCAATGTTTTTATTTGAAGTGTGTCGGATCTATATCATTTTGCAGCCTAAGGAGTTTCAATGCAGGGATGTAAAAACAAGATAGTATCTGTAAAAATAATAAATTAATTTCTTGGTGAATAAAATTATCCCTTCAGAATGAGACTCGAGTAAATAGACAGAACTGCGAATGCTATTACCAAAGCTATCGTTCCCCAAAACATGACCCTTTCTAATCCGCGCCTGGTGTGATAAAACTCGCTTCCACCTCCGCCAAAAATTCCAGATAGGCCAGAGGATCTTTCTTGAATAAGGATCGCTGCGATCAGAAGGATAGAGATAATTATTTGGGCAATAGATATGATAGACATATGAGTTATTCTTTAAAAGATGATTTTGCGATGAAGTTTAATAGTAAATTTACTGCGGTAATTATGATCGTGGAGTATATCAGCGCCTGAATGCTAGAAATAGTGATATTGGATGACCAGATATCAAGAAGTTTTAATATGATAGCATTGATCACCAAACTAAACAAGCCCAGCGTTAAAAAGATAAACGGTGAAAAAATTAGATTTAATATGGGTTTTAAAAAAATGCTTATAATTGTGAATATCGCCGTTAGTATTAGAAGATTTTCCGGATCCCTGGTTATATAAAAACCCGGAACAAAATAAGAAGCAGCTATAAGGGCTACTGCGTTTATTAGAAAGTGAAATATTATTTTTGATAAAAATCTCATTATTATTCTTCTTCTGTATCTCTATCAGCCCCCCTTCTGTCGATCGCTTTGGCCAAATTAGCAAGAGCTCTTAATTTATTATCCCATTTTACCAACTCTTTCAATCTTTCTTGTTCATTGATTATTTCATCGGCCTTCTTTTTTTCCGAATGATATATCCTTTTTTGGTCGTTCATTATTTCGAAGAATTCGCTGATCAGATCAGGATTTTCTGCAGTTATTTTTTTAACATCCTTTAAAACGCCCTCCCAGTTGTTTAGGTCGCAATTAATAATTAAGAGGTCTAATTTGTCTATCGGTTTTTCTTTTTTATCTCCACTATTGTTCATAAGTTCCTCCTTTCTTGAGTTTGCCTCTTCAATTATTTTGTTGATATTTATTTTTTCCATATATCTTATTTTTAACATTTTTATCTAAATTTGCAAGGGGGGGGATTAAGAAATTTATACTAATTGTCCGTTTGCTATCTTAGAAGTGGCAAGAGATCTTGTCCGGTCATTTCCGGGGGTTTGGGTATTCCCATAAGTTTTAATATGGTTGGGGCTATGTCGGATAACATACCGACGACTTCACTTTCGGACTCTTCTACTTCTTCGGCTGTTTTATTTCTGTAAAATTCATTAGCGATGATATAAACCGGTACCGGAGAAGTGTCGTGACCGGTGGTCGGCATCGCTGTTAGCGGATCCATCATTTTTTCTACATTTCCGTGGTCGGCCGTGATTATTAAAATATCATTATTTTCGAGGACTTTTTGGGAAAGTTTTCTCATTTCTTCGTCGATCGTTTTTACAGCTTTCATTCCCGCATCAAAATTTCCAGTGTGCCCCATCATATCTCCATTGGCATAATTTATCAGAATAAAATCGAAAGAATTTTCGTCTAGGGCCTGCATTACTCTTGAGGTTATTTCGCTTGCCATCATTTCTGGCGCCTCTTCTTTTTTAACGACTTTCTTTGAGGGTACCAGGATCCTAAATTCATTTAGGAATGTTTTGTCTTGTAGGCCATTAAAGAAAACTGTAACGTGAGCATATTTGTCGGTTTCGGCGATGCGCAGTTGCGATTTGCCGTTTTCCGAAAGTATCTTTCCCAGTGGGTTATCTACTTTTTGCTGGGGAAATGCTACCGGCAAATTAAACATTGACGAATATTCGGTCATCGTTGCTATATATAAGTTGGTGAATTTTTTGACGGGAAATCTTTGAAAATCAGGATTTATAAACGGCTCGACTATTTGTCTAATGCTATCTTCTCTAAAATCAAAGAAGAATAGGCCGTCTCCGTCTTTAATGCCGTTATTTTCCGGGCCTATAAGGTGAGGCTCTATATATTCATCGCTTAGATTTTTTTTATAATTGGATGCTATTAAGGCCATATAGTCATTTGTCATCGGTCCTTCCCCCGTCAGGGTATTGTAAGCTTTTTGGGTTCTGTCCCAATGCTGGTCCCTGTCTTCTGCATAGTAGCGGCCTATTATGCTCGCGATCTTTATATTCGGCGTCAGAACTTTCTCTATTTCCGAGAGAAGGCCCCCCGCGGATTGCAGGGGACTGTCTTTACCATCTGTATATAAATGTAAATTAACCTTAGGAACATTATTTCTTTTTGCGAATTCTATCAGCGCAAGCAGATGTTCGAGGGAGGCGTGAACGTTCGCTCCGGTCATGAGTCCGGCGAGATTAAGCGTACCGTTATTTTTTTTAACAAAATCAACCAAGTCCAAAAGAACTTTGTTTTTAAAAAATGATCCGTCGCGTATAGCCATACTTATTCTTGGATAATGTTGAAAAATAACTCTTCCGGCTCCAAGTGTAAGGTGTCCCACTTCGCTGTTCCCTTCTTCTTCCCAGGGAAGGCCAACGGCAATTCCCGACGCCTGGATAGCTCCGGCCGGAAAATGACTCTTTATATAATCTATATTTGGGGTTCCTTGTATATGGATCGGATTGGAGCCGTCTTTTTTGCCAATACCCCATCCATCCAGAATTGCTAAAACTATTTGTCTTTTCATTTTTGCCGGTTTTTTATTAAAAGAAAATTTATTTTTGTTTGACCAAAGTTTACTTGTTAATTATAATACAAATATCGTAAAATAATTAATTTTTTTAAGATCATTAATCGGTTCCTAATAAATTCAAAAAATGTTAAAAACGTGGATATGTATGGATATTGTCAATATTTTTAGGCATTCTTAATAAATTCACGATTTGGCATTGTATGCTTAAGCATATGAAATACTTAGAGAACAATATAAAAAATGTTTTTAAATCCATTCTTTTGGCTTTTTTTAGTCATAGCGGTAGGTTTGGGATATTTTATCCGTCATCTTATAGTATCTAAACAGATAGGTTCGGCGGAGGAGAAAATAAAATTAAAAATGGAGGAGGCGCAGACTCAGGCCAGAGCTGTCGTTTTGGAGGCTAAGGATAAAGCGGCTTTATTATTGGAAGAAGTTAAAAAAGAAGAAAAGGAAGCCAAGGCTCAATTGATTAAGTTCGAAGATCGTCTTGTTAAACGAGAAGAGACTCTCGAGCATCAATTTTCCGATATCGTGGCTCAAAAAAGCTCTTTAGAAAAAAGCTTCGCCGATATTGACAATATCCATACATAT
>JAMCXE010000032.1 GCA_023474975.1 Patescibacteria group bacterium | reverse complement strand
AATTGCAGGAAAAAGAGCCGTTAAATTTACCATGGAAAGATCTGGATATCGATATTGTGGTTGAGGCGACAGGGATTTTTGAATCTTATGAGAAAGCCGAAGTTCACTTGAAGGCCGGCGCCAAGAGGGTCGTTATTACCGCTCCGTCCAAAGATGACGAGCGCGATGATGCCAAAACGGTTTTGATGGGAGTCAATGAAGACAATTTTAAAGTTTGCAAGATCACTTCAAATGGATCTTGTACGACAAATGCTACTTCTCCCGTTGCGGAAATTATGAAAGAAACGGTAGGTATTAAAAAAGCTATTTTGGATACGGTGCATTCTTATACTGCCACGCAAAGCATTGTTGATGGTCCAGTAAAAGGAAAAGATTTTAGGCGAGGAAGAGCTGCGGCTCAAAATATTTCTCCTTCTACGACTGGAGCCGCAATTTCCGTAGTTCGCGCCATTCCGGAGCTTGACGGAAAATTTGGTGGCGTAGCGGTCAGGGTTCCGAGCATCGTTGGTTCGCTTGTGGATTTTACTTTCGTTGCGGGAAGAAATACTTCGGTCGAGGAAATAAATGAGATCTTTAAAAAAGCCGAAAAAGAACCGCGCTGGCAGGGTATATTTAAAACAACCGATGATCAGATAGTTTCTTCAGATATAGTTGGCGAGCCTTATGGAGCAATAATAGATCTTAAATTTACGCAAGTCGTTGATGGTGATCTGGTAAAAATATTTTCCTGGTATGATAATGAGGCCGGCTATGTATCTACGCTCGTGAAACATGTGCAGGGAGTCGCTCGGGGCTTGTCTTAGGCATGGATTTCTTAGATAAAAAATGAGAAATTACTTTATTTTAACAGGATTTTTAATGGGTTTAGCGATCGGGAGCATATTGGTTGGGCAACAATTAGTTACTGCCTATGAAAACGCGATCAATTCCGAGGTTCGAGCAAAATTGATACAAGGCAGGCTTGATCAGATCGATGTAAGTAAGGGGTCCGTGAGTCCCGAGATATCGATGCCTAATTCTTTAAAATAATAAATAGAATATTCTGGAAAAATAACCAGGATCGCGATATTTTAAAATTGTGCGCGGATAAGAGGTAAAAAGCCGCAACGAAATTAATAAAACTGCGGTTAAAAAAATAAAACCGCAGATCTAAATTATGGTCATTTATATAGGTGCAGATCATAGGGGTTTTAATCATAAACTTTCCATTAAGGAGTATCTGATGAATATGGGATATGCAGTAGTTGATGTGGGCAACGAAAATTATGACGAGTTAGATGATTATCCCGATTTTGCGGAGAGGGTCAGTGAAAAGGTTTCGATCAACGGAGAAAAGGGAATTTTAATATGCGGCTCCGGAGCTGGAGTTGATATTGTGGCCAATAAATTCCCAGGCGTTAGATCGGCTTTGGTTTTTAATACCGAACAAGCCATCGATGTTCGAGCCGACGATGATGCGAACGTTCTGAGCTTGGCAGCCGATTACGTTTCTGTAGAAGATGCTAAAAAGATCGCATCGCTTTTTCTTAGTACTAAGTTTTCCGGAGCGGAAAGGTTCAAGAGAAGGCTTAAAAAAATAGAGCAATTAGAGATCGATTTGAAGAATAAATAATATTTAATTATGAGGGTTATTCCGGCCATAAACGAAGAAAGTTTTGAGGGGGTGAAGGACCGTCTTTTTGCTGCTCGTGATTTTGGTGAGATGAATTTGCATATCGATGTGACGGATGGGAAGTTTACGGCGCATAGAACATGGAACGATGTAAGGGATTTGACCGAGCTTAGGTTTGTAGCAAATAATTTTGGGTTCAAGATCGGGGTTCATTTAATGATGGAAGATCCCGATAGCGTGATCGATAAGTGGCTGGGAGCGGCTTTGCACGCCCTGGTCATTCCATTCGAGACATTGAAGGAGCCGAAGATAGCTATGGAAAAGTGCAAAGAAAACAATACGTTATTTATCTTGTCGGTAAATCCTTCGACGCCGATCAAGATGCTTGGCGACGTAAAAAGATTTGAGCATATTCAACTGCTTGCGGTCGACCCGGGGGCTTCCGGACAGGTCTTTCAAGAAGTTGTTATTGAAAAGATAAAGAGTTTAAGGATAAATGGTTTTAGTGGTAAAATAATTATTGATGGGGGGATCAATCCGGATACGGCGCGGCGCGTGAAATTTGCCGGTGCTGATGTGATCATTTCAGCTTCCTATATATGGAATGGTCCGGATCCCGAAAAAAGATATAAAGAATTAAAAGCTATATAGAATTAATCAATCAATGGAACTTTCCGAGAAAAAAACGCAATTTTTAGAAGAGATGGCCGGACTTATCCGAGAAGATATCATTGAGATGCTTTTGGAAGCCGGATCTGGCCATAGCGCTGGTTCGCTTGGTATGGCTGATATTTTTTCGGCTTTATATTTTCACATATTAAATCACGATCCTTTAAAGCCAGACTGGCCGGAAAGGGATAGACTCGTTCTTTCGAATGGGCATATTTGTCCCGTGCGTTATTCAGCGATGGCTCGTTCCGGATATTTTCCGTTAGAAGAGCTTTTAACGCTGAGAAAGATAAATTCTCGCCTTCAGGGACATCCGCACAGAAAAAGTTTGCCGGGATTAGAGACTACGTCGGGCCCGTTGGGGTCGGGATTATCTCAGGCCATCGGTATGGCTTTGGCTGCGAAATTAGATAATAAAAAATATCGCATTTATTGTGTTATGTCTGATGGTGAACACGACGAGGGTAATACGTGGGAGGCTATAATGTTTGCCGGAAAAAACAAGCTCAGCAATATAACCGCTATCTTGGATAGAAATAACATACAGATAGATGGCTATACCGAAGACGTGATGCCGTTGGAATCTTTAAAGGAAAAATATGAATCGTTCAAGTGGCATGTAATAGAAATAGACGGTCATAATATCGAGCAGATAGTTGACGCCGTAAATGAGGCGAAGGCAATTTACGAGAAGCCGACCGTTATAATAGCTCATACCATTCCCGGAAAAGGAGTTAGTTTTATGGAAAATGATTATTTATGGCATGGTAAACCCCCAACACCGAAAGAAGCTACGCAGGCATTAAATGAACTGCGCACTTTGGAAGGAAAAATAAAAAGCGAACATCAGTAAATTAAATTAATTTTATGATTAATTCCGACTTAAAATTAAACAATAAATTGTTTGATAAGGATGTCGAACAAAAGCCGACTCGCGATGGTTATGGAGATGGTTTGGTCGAGGCAGGGGAGCAAAACGAAAATGTCGTAGTGATGTGCGCGGATCTTACAGAGTCTACGCGATCGGAAGCGTTCGCTAAAAAATTTCCTGAAAGATTTTTTGAGATGGGGGTGGCGGAACAAAATCTAGCTACAATTGCCGCCGGTCTTGGAATTAGCGGAAAGATACCATTTATTTCTTCTTATGCGTCTTTTTCTCCGGGGAGGAATTGGGAGCAGATCAGGACGACCATAGCCTACAACGATTCTAATGTTAAGATCGCGGGTGCTCATGCAGGTGTGTCGGTTGGTCCGGACGGAGCTACACATCAAGCGATCGAAGATATAGCCACCATGCGGGTAATGGCCAATATGAAGGTTTTTGTTCCGTGTGATTCTATAGAGGCTAGGAAGGCAACGGTCGCTGCTGCTCAAATATGGGGACCGATCTATTTGAGGCTGGCCAGAGAAAAGTCTCCGGTAATGACGACTGAAGAGACCCATTTCGTCCCCGGTCAAGCCGAAATTTTTTGGGAGCCTTCTTTGGCGGACTCCGGACACGCTAAAAAACCAGAGGTTTTAATAATCGGCTGCGGCCCTATTCTGTTTAACGCTTTGTTGGCTGCCCGGCGATTGGAAGAAGACGGGATCGGTTCGATCGTTTTGAATTGTCACACGATCAAGCCGTTAGACGATAAAAAAATAATTGAATTAGCTAAAAAATGCATGGCGGTGGTTACGGTCGAAGAGCATCAGGCGGCGGGTGGTCTTGGTGGCGCTGTGGCTGAATGTTTGGCTAAAAATTTTCCGGTGCCGATTGAATTTGTCGGCATGCAGGATGTCTACGGCGAATCAGGTAAGCCGGAAGAGCTTATTGCTAAATATGGAATGGCTCCGATAGATATAGAAAAAGCCGTTAAAAAAGTTTTAAAACGCAAGAAATAATTTTAGCAACATGATTGTTAGAATTAAAAAGGATCTAATTATTCATTTAAAAAAATTTTTTCCGACCCATGAAAATGAGGGTAGAAATTTTTGGCACAAGGGTCAGTCTTTGATGGAAATATTGGTCGGCTTGGGGATAATTATGGTTTTAATGGGTGCGTCGACTTATGCCCTGGTTGCAACGCTAAGAACGAGTACTGTTACCGATCAGATGAAGACGGCTGGGCTTATAGGGAATAGTTTAATGGATTCGGCCATTACCTTAGCTGAAGGAAAATGGGATTCAGTCTATGGCCTCGCTAAGGGTTCGACCAATCATTATTTCATTGCTACTTCTCCAACGACCACTCCTTATGTTGTGGCTGGCGATGAGAGCGTTTTGTCGGATAATATAACCAATGGTTTAGTTGGTCATTGGAAATTTGATGAGATTTCCGGAACCACGGCGTATGATTCTTCCGGTAATGGAAACAATGGAAATTTAATTAATTCTCCGACAAGAATGACGAGTGCGAATTGTAAGGTTGGAAGCTGTCTACAATTTAATGGCTCGAATAATGCCGTTGATGTTGGTAGTGGTTCTTCATTGGATATGAGCTCTGTTAATAAAATGACTTTTTCTATGTGGGTAAAACCAACCAGCTATCCTGTGGGTTCAATAGTTGAAACCTTAAGACAATATAATGATTTTTTGATGTCTTGGAGGGGCGATTCGGGCGGTTTTTGGCAAATAGGTATAACACAAAGTAATTCGACTAAGGCAGTAGTGCAGTCGGCCACTTCGGCTACAATACCGATAAATACATGGACATTTGTTTCTATGACTGCCGATGGCAGTTACGTTAGACTTTATATAAACGGAACATTTTTTGGTTTAACTACTTACGATGGAACGCTTGGAAATATAGGCGGCTATAGCACTATTATCGGCGCCTATAGAAATGACGGTTCTCGGTCTTTTCCTGGATTGATCGATGACGTCCGTATCTACAATCGCGCTCTTTCCGCGTCCGAAGTTGCTCAACTTTATAATAGCGCCGTATATAATCGATATTTTTATGTTGATAATGTAAATAGAAAAGCTTGCGGTACCGGCGATATTACAACTGATTCGACAAATACTTGTACTGGTAGCGCCAACGATGTTCAAGAAGATCCATCTACTCAAAAAATAACCGTGGGTACTTATTGGAATGTGAAGGGCGCTTCTCAGATTTTTGAAAATTCTGAATATGTAACACGCTGGGAAAATTCTTATGCGGATCAGTCTGTTTGGAATGGTTCTTCTGGCGTGGCTGGACCGGTTAATAATTTCGGTTCAAATTTTTATGATTATAGCAATATTTCTACCACTACAACAGGAGCGATCAAAATCACTGGTTTCTAAAAATAAAAATTTTAAAGATCAACTAACTAGTAGATCGGTATTAAATAAATATAAAAAATTGAGTTATATTGAATAGATCCAAAATGAAAAATAAATTTTTAAAATTTGGGCTCGGAAAGTTATTTGTTATTTGGATCTTGCTTTTTGGATCCGCCTCAGTTGTGTTCGCTGCAACGAACATAGATTCCGTAAATCATTACGCGTGGAACGATATTATTGGCTGGATCGATTTTTACGGCACCAACAACGTTAACATTTCCGCGTCATCTTTAACTGGATATGCAAATTCTTCGGTCGGTTACATTGCCTTTGATTGCGCTACATCGCCCAATCCGCCGGCCGGTTGCAGTACAACGTATTCTAATTGGAAAGTAACCAATACGGCTGGAATTTTAAGTGGCTGGGCATGGAACGATCAGATCGGTTGGATAAGTTTTAACTGTAACAACATTCAGAATCCCTGCATTTCTCCGGTTTACGGCGTTTCTATTTCGGGCGGCGATTTTACCGGTTGGGCATGGAACGATGTTGTGGGCTGGATAAGTTTTAATTGTGGTAATACCGGCACATGCGCTCCGAATGGGACTACTTATAAGGTTAGCATTGCCGGTTCGGGAGTTCCTACTCAGGGAAGTTTAACGTCCAGTGTTTTTGATACCGGTTCGACGGCGGGAGTTACATACAGCACTATTCTTTATCAAGTTTCGGTGCCTTTACCTACAGGAACGGCTGTAGAATTTCAGCTCGCCGTATCTAATTGCGCTAATGGAGCGACTAATGCTCCTACATGTGATCAGGGTATTGGATGGGGTGGGTCTAAAACTTCCGGTGACGGAGCTTTTACCGGATACGATGGAACAAATTCCACATTTTATAAGCCGACGGCCGACAATATACCAGTCGCGCTTACATCGGCTTATTACAACAATAAGAGGTATTTTATGTACAAAGTTTTTCTTTTGTCCGATATTTACGGATTACAAAGTCCTCAGGTTAGCAAGGTTATTGTTACGTGGAGTCGATAGGGGGCATTGATTTTGAGACGGCACTGATTAATAGCAGAGTCAAACTTCTTATTTGATTTATAATTAATGGAAAAATTTGATATAATAAAAAGGTATTCGTTGGTCAGCGAGTATATAAATAAAAAAATAATTTATGAGCAAATTAAATAAAATTTTATTAGCTATTGTAATTGTCTTGTTAGTTGTTTTAGCTTTTATGCTTTGGAAGCCAGATGTGGCCAAGATGGTTTCGGGGGGATCTTATTATGCGGTATATCTTACATCCGGAGATCTCTATTTTGGAAAAATGGTTTGGTATAGTCCGGATGTCTTGACCGACGTGTATTTGATACAGACCAATCAGGCGACGAGCAAGGATCAGCCTCAGTTGAAGCTGGTCAAGTTCAGTGATGCTGTCTGGGGTCCTTCTGATGAATTAAAGATAAACGAGAAGGATATTTTGTGGAAAACAAAACTCAGTGCTAACAGCCAAGTGTTGAAACTCATCAATGGTTCTCAGCAATAAAATAAATAAAGATCTTTCGGGAAGATCGGGCGTAGCCGCTTTGCCAACCATGCTTTTGATAGGCAGCATCATAACGGGCATTGCAATGGCGCTTACCGCTTCGGTGTTCTTGTACGTTAATTCTACGCACGGTGTTAATTTGTCGTTGCAGGCGTTGTCTGTAGCCAAATCCGGAGTTTATGACGGCATAATGAAAGTAGCCAGAGATAAAACTATAGTTAGCGCCTCTTATTTTTTGCCGGTTGGTAAATATAATGCTCAGGTAACTATTTGTCAGGGTGGCACTCAGGGTTGTGACACTACTGCCGGAAATTTTCTTATTTCTTCCATTGGAAGTATTTTAACCGTTAACAAAAAAATGCAGGCCATAGTATCGGTCGACAATGTTTCTGGAGAAGTTAAATTACAGTTGATGCACGAGGTTGCCATTTAGGAGTAAATATTCAAAAATAAAGCCCATGTCATTTCTTAAAAGATATCCAAAGTTAGAAAGCTTTTTCGAGAGAACGATAAAGATCTTAAAATCCGAAACTGTTATCGGCGGCATTAGTATAGATAGCGATTCCGTGAGATTTATGCTTCTTAACGATGGTACCGTAGAAAAGATAGGCGTTGTTTTAGAGCCCGGAATAGTTGTTGGTGGCAGAATGAAAAATAGAGAGGCTTTTTTAAAGGCCCTCTTAGCGTTGAGATATAAGTTGGGAAATCCTAGAGAGGAGATCCACGTAATAATCTCTTTGCCGCCTAATAATGTCTATACGCAGGCATTTAGTTTACCGATAATAGAAGAAAATTTGATCGATGAAGCGGCCAAGCTCAATCTTCAGCTTATTTCTCCGATCGATATCAAAACTGTTTATATGGACTGGGAACGGATAGGTGAGTCTCAGGAGGAGGGTGGCAAATTGGAACTTTTGGGAGGATTCATAGATAAGACAATAGTAAATGAGTTCGCGTCCGTTTTTAGAGAGGCCGGCTTTGGTGTTGTTGCCGTTGAATTTCCGGCGCTGGCTCTTTCCAGGGTGATAAGGGAAGATTCTTATAATTCCAATACGAGCAAGCCCCAGGTTATATTGTCGGTTTCAAATGATGGTCCGGAATTTATCGTGATAAAGAACAACCATCTTTACTTTAATTATTTTGTTCCGTGGAGCTCTGTTGAGGGTAGAAGCATATCACTTTCTGTTTTTTCGAATATTTTAACACAAGAGATGAAGAAGGTCTTGAATTTTTATAGCAGTCATTGGAACGAACAGCTTTCAGAATTAATTTTAGTAACTCAAGGTCTTTACGGCGAAATCGAATCGATAATTAAAGAAAACCTGCCATTTTTGAGTGTAAAGCCGCTCATACTTAGTGAAAAGCATTCGGGTTTAAACGTCGCTTGGTATGTGGCTTTGGGCAGCGCTTTGAGAGGAAGGATCCCGAGATCGCAAGACGTTTTCATAAGCTTAATGGATGTGGGCACGGAGCAAAGCTTTTTTGAGAGCAGGGTGACATTTTTTGTTAAGATCTGGAGGATGGTAATTATATCCATGATGGGGGCTGTGGCCTTGCTATTCTTTATGGAAGGTTTATTTTTCGTTCAGATCTCTAATAATTTGAGCAGTCAGCTATCTTTTGTGACCGCTGGTCAAGCCGGTCAGGAGGTTACCGAGCTTGCAAAAAATGCTAATGAATTTAACGGTTTAATAGCCAAGGCTTTGTATGCCAAGCAAAATAGCCGAAAAGTTTCTAAATTTTTCAGTATCTTCGATCAGATCGCCGGCGCTGATATAAAGATACAGAGAATACTTTTTGATTCGGATAGAGCATCGGTGCTTATAACCGCGGTTGCCACCAGTAATCAATCGGTTATAAATTTCAAAAATAATTTGGCGGCACGCGCAGAGTTCCATGACGTCAACTTCTCTTTCACTAGTACCACCAATAATCCCGATGGTACTATAAGTTTTCCAATTACCCTGGGGGTGAATATATAGCGCTAAGAAAGTATAGTTTTTAATAGCGTCGATGCGGCTTTTTCGAATACTTTTTCTAAGATGAGTAGTTGTTCTTTTTTTATTTTGTTTAGTACAAAATCTTCCGCTTTTAGATTTTCACCCATGGGCCGTATACCTATTCTTAGTCTCCAAAAATTCTTAGAGCCTATTCTATTTATTATATCTTCTACGCCTTTGTGCCCCCCAGCTCCTCGATTTTGGGATAATTTGAATTCCCCTAGAGCGATATCCGAATCATCATGAATAACTAGCAGCTCCTCCGGTGTCGCTCCGGTTTTCTTTGTAAGTAGATGCGCTGAATTTCCGGATTCGTTCATAAAGCCTTCGTTCTTGGCTAGTAGGGTATTTTGGGGAAAGATATCATTATTTAGTAGAAAGTCGATCATTGCGTGGCCAACGTTATGATATGTATTTTTATATTTTTTGTCGGGATTTCCCAGTCCGAGAACAACTTTGAAGTTCATGTATCAATTATATGGTTAAAAACGAAAATTCAAAAGTCGGAAATAGCGGAAAAGACATTATGGATGGTATTTTATGTTATTTTTTTGAATATTTGCATTATTGATGATTGCCTAGTAAAATGTAGCTATTAACGTCTAGAAGCAACAGAAATGAAACTTTTTATATTGGCTTTTTGGGAAGTGGCTGAGGTCGTGCTTATCGCCGTTGTTACCGTGTTTGCTATCAGGACTTTTTTGATGCAGCCATTCTTAGTAAGCGGCGACAGTATGGAGCCTAATTTTTCGACAGGAAACTATCTTCTTGTAGACGAGCTTACTTATCGTTTGCGCGCTCCCGAGCGTGGTGAGGTGATCGTGCTTAGATATCCAAATGACCCTTCTGTTTTTTATATCAAGCGGATCATTGCTTTGCCGGGCGACCGCATTGTGATAAATAATGGAGAAATAAAGATATATAATTCTGAGCATCCGGAAGGATTCGTTCCCGACCAATCTTATTTGGATAAAAATCTAAAGACCGTTGGAAATATGGACGTTACTTTGGATAAAAATGATTATTTCGTTATGGGTGATAACCGTAATTTTAGTTATGACTCCAGAAGTTGGGGTCCGCTTCCGAAGAAAGATATAATTGGGATAGTAAGGCTGCGTCTCTTTCCTATTGGAGAGATAAAGGCTTTCAATTATGCGACTGCGACAAGTAATTAAAATTAAAAAATAATAATTTGTATGTCTAAAAAAAATATAGACCTGCACTCTGTTAAGGGCACTCACGATATTTTGCCTCAGGACCAATTTATTTGGGAAAAGATCCGCAAAGAGATCAGGGACGTAGCTGAAACTTATTCTTTTTCCAGAATAGATACTCCTATTTTGGAGAATCTGGATCTTTTCAAAAGAGGTGTGGGGGAAGCTACCGACATAGTCGAAAAGCAAATGTTCGTTTTAAATACAAAGGGGGGCGACAAATTGGTTCTACGGCCGAAGTTCCTTCTGGCCGTAGAAC
>JAMCXE010000033.1 GCA_023474975.1 Patescibacteria group bacterium | reverse complement strand
GGAAAGGAATTCGGAGGAAAAGACCATAGCACGGTCATGCACGCCTGTAAAAAAATATCTGAAAGCTCGAATGATCCTTCTTTAAAAGGAACTATAGAAAATTTGTTTAATATCCTCAAGGAAAAATAGGATAACTTGTGGATAAAAAAATAACTCTTAATATTAACAACTGTTGAGGATAAAGTGGATAAAAAACAAAAGTTATCAATAACTTATATACAATCCCGAAACCCTGAATTAAAGCGGTTTAAACCACTTTTCAACACATTCAACAGCACCTACTACTACGGCTACTAATTTTTATATAAAAGGGGGACTTTATTTATGAAGTTCATGTGCAGTAAAAAAAGTTTAGAAACAGGGGTTATGACTGCTTCAAAGGCAATAAGCCCAAGATCCCCATTGCCTATACTTGGCCATGTCCTTATAACGTCGGACAAGGAGGGAAATATAAAATTCACCGGGACTGACCTTGAACTATGGATTGAAAGTACAGTTTCAGGAGAGGTTTTAAGAGAAGGTTCTATAACTGCTCCGGCAAAGGTAATGAGTGAAATAGTAACACAGCTTGCCGAACAGGATACAGTTGTGGAGTTTAAGGAGGAAGGTCAGATTATTGAAATAAGAAACCCTTCTTCAAAATATTCACTTCATACTTTTCCTTATGAAGATTTTCCTCTTCTTCCCCAGATGGATGAGAAAAACTGTGTGGAACTTCCACAGAAAGTTTTAAAAAACATGATAAAAAATGTAACATTTGCTGCAGCCACGGCAGAAGAGACAAGACCTGTTTTAAGAGGAGTACTTTTTATAGTTAAAAATGACACTCTTATCATGGTATCCACGGACGGGAGAAGGCTTGCAAAAATTGAAAGAAAACTTGAGGAAAATCTGGAGATAGAGGAAAAGGTTATAATATCCTCAAGAACTTTTGACGAAGTTGAGAGATTATTAAAAGAGACGGATGATAAGGTAAAGATAGGTTTTTCAGAAGGTCAGGTATTTTTTATAGTTGATAAAACGTTGATAATTTCAAGACTGATTGAGGGGCAGTTTCCAAATTACGAGCAAGTTATACCAAAGGCATTTCAAATTAATTTTAAGACTGATAAGGAGCAACTGACACGCTCTTTAAGAAGAGCACTTATAATGGCTCAGGAAAAAGACAGCCCTAAACTGGTAAAAGTCACAGTGGGAAAAGATAAGATGATAATAACCTCCAACACTCAGGACCTTGGAAAAGCTTATGAGGAAGTTGACGGAGTTGTTGAAGGAGAGCCTTTAACAATAGCCTTTAACGGAAAATATGTAATGGACGTTCTCTCTGTTCTTTCATCCAAAGAAGTTATAGTGGAATTTATTCATCCTACCAGTCCTGCTCTCATAAGAGGAAGCGAAGAGAGTAACTATATTTACGTAATAATGCCTGTCAAGATAAGGGAAGAAAGCCCTGTTGGAGTAGAGGCATAAATATTGTAAAATATGGGTGGATATGGTAAAATATTGCGGCTTGGAAAGCGGAGAGATGGCCGAGTTGGTCTAAGGCGAACGCCTGCTAAGCGTTTGTAGGGGCTTTAAACCTCTACCCTGGGTTCGAATCCCAGTCTCTCCGCCAGTAAATGCGCCCGTAGCTCAGTTGGATAGAGCGTCGGTCTCCGAAGCCGAAGGCCGGAGGTTCGAGCCCTCTCGGGCGCGCCAGGTAAATTTAAAATGCGCCCGTAGCTCAACTGGATAGAGTGACAGACTACGAATCTGTAGGTTGTAGGTTCGAATCCTATCGGGCGCGCCATTAAGAAAAAAACAGATTTTTTGGTGCTATAGATGGAAAAAATTTTCATGCAGGAGGCTTTTAAAGAAGCAGAAAAAGCCTGTAAATCGGGAGAAGTTCCGGTCGGAGCGGTAATAGTAAAAGACGGAACGATAATATCACGGGCTTATAACCAGAGAGAAAAATTAAATGATCCTTCCGCCCATGCAGAAATGATAGCCATTAGAAGGGCATCAAAGAAAATAAAAAACTGGAGGCTGGAAGGATTTGAAATGTATGTGACTCTTGAACCCTGTGTCATGTGCATGGGAGCAATACTGGAATCAAGGATTAGCAGGCTTGTATACGGAGCGGATGATGAGGCGGAAGGAGCAGCCGGAAGCCTTTTAAACCTGGCAGATATGCCGGGTGCAAAAAAGAGAATAAAAGTAAAATCAGGCGTGCTGAAAGAAAAATGTGAAAATCTCCTGAAAGAGTTCTTTTCAGCAAGACGATAAAGACGGAGAGATGGCTGAGTCCGGTTGAAGGCGCACGACTGGAAATCGTGTATACCGCAAGGTATCGTGGGTTCAAATCCCACTCTCTCCGCCAGTTAGAAAATAATTTTGTTGTATCTTAATATGCCAGGGTTCTCCAATAGGAGCGCTTACTTTATATTTAGATTTTATGAACCTGTTTCTCAAGCTATTACGACGGTTTGGAAGACGAAAAAGTTAAAAAATTAGCTACAAATCGAAATGTGATTCTTGGCGGTGTTTTCTGTGGTGTCTTGCAATGAATTGCAGGGTGGCGGAGTTTATCCCGCAGACAGCTTTGCTGTTGTGCGGGACAGAAAATACAAAAGACGAAACAGAATAAACACTTGCCCCACCCTCCCGTACGCATGTTTAAAAAGGACTTCATGTCTTCGTTTGACTAAATCATAAAAATTTCATATACTAGCTTGTAGATAGTCAAAACTTCGCATTTATACTAACTATGATAGTAAAGCTATACGAACATGTAAAACGAACAAACTACAATTGGGGATAGCATAAAAAAATACCGAAACAAGCTCGGTATTTCTCAAGATGCCTTATAGAAAAGGACAAATCCTGCTTTTCATACTATCGCCAAAAAAGAAGCAGTAGCGACATCCAACTCCACAATTGATACCGTTAAAAACAACTGACGCATTGTGTGTTTCGTTCGATGATTTGATGAAATAAATTTATGTTTAAACTTTTTTTAAAAATATTAAAAATTAAAAATAATACAATTTCCGTACAAGGCAAGGATCTTGACCAGGCGGTTATTGTTGATGTCGGGAAAAAAATAAAGAATAAAATAAAACGCTTATTTCGGGGATCTCTTGCTATTAGACAAATAGATGCCGGCTCTGATAATGCCTGCGAGCAGGAACTTGTCGCTCTTTCTAATTCGTTTTACGATATTGAGCGCTTCGGAATTCATTTTGTTGCTTCTCCAAGACACGCCGATATGCTTTTGGTAACCGGACCGGTGACGCGCAATATGGCTGAAGCAGTCAAGCGAGCGTATGAAGCAACGCCCGAGCCAAAAATTGTCGTGGCTGTTGGTGATGATGCTGTTGATGGCGGAATCTTTAAAGACTCGTATGCAGTTTTAGGCGGAGTTAATTCTATTTTGCCCGTGGATTATAAAATTGCCGGCAATCCGCCAACACCAAAAACAATTCTTTGTTCTCTTCTGTGGATTCTTGAAGATTTAGATAAAGCATCTGGTAAATCATAATAATATGTTAGAAATTATTACATCACCGATAAGTTTTTTTATTTTACTCTCGCTATTTTTCATCGGCGCGATGGGTTCTTTATTATTAGGGAAAGATGACGCTTTGGCAAATATCTGGAGCAGTTTTTTTGCTATTGTTGGTTCTTTGTGGGGATTGCTTTTTTCACTCTCGACAATCATTTCCGGAGACGCCCTATCTTTTACGGATGGAGTATCTCCGTTTCCTCTCCTCTCACTATCTTTGCATATTGATATGCTATCGGCAATTTTTATTTTTATTATATCCTTGATTATTCTTTTTTGTTCTATTTATGGAGCCGGATATGTAAAACATTTTTATAAAAAATATAACATCGGTGCGCTGGGATTTTTTTATCATTTGTTTATTGCAGGCATGCTCTTGGTTGTGACGGCTTCAAATGGACTCTTCTTCTTGATCGCATGGGAAATTATGTCCATTGCTTCATATTTTCTCGTTGTTTATGACCGCAATGAAAAAAATAATATAAACGCCGGTTTTTTGTATCTCGTCATGACCCATATCGGCACGGCTTTTATTATCATTTCTTTTTTACTACTCTATAAATTTACAGGTTCATTTGATTTCGAGGCAATAAAAACTGGTGCCATACTTATCCCGTCATCTGTTAAAAATGTGATTTTTGTATTTGCTCTGATTGGCTTTGGCACAAAAGCCGGCATCGTGCCGTTCCATATCTGGCTCCCGGCTGCCCATCCGGCTGCTCCTTCTCATGTCTCCGCTTT
The DNA here is from genome assembly GCA_023474975.1 of Patescibacteria group bacterium. GTDB lineage: Bacteria > Patescibacteriota > Minisyncoccia > UBA6257 > 02-FULL-45-10c > JAHILT01. Next base: position 6,343 of record JAMCXE010000033.1, on the reverse strand, counting down.
GATGTCCGGCGTCATGATTAAAACCGGTATTTTTATGATGATTAGATTGTTTCTTGATATCCTCCAGCCGGTTCCAGCCTGGTGGGGACTCACTGTTCTGGTTGTTGGAGCAATATCTTCTTTGCTTGGAGTTTTATACGCGCTCACGGAGCATGATATAAAAAGACTTTTGGCATATCACAGTATTGAAAATATCGGAATTATATTGCTCGGTATTGGAAGCGCGCTTACTTTTTCCTCGCTTGGCATGCAATCGTTAGCGCTTTTAGGTTTAGTTGCGGCACTTTTCCACACCTTAAACCATGCCACCTTTAAATCCCTGCTTTTTTTAAGTGCCGGTTCAGTGATTAATCAAACGCATACGAGAAATATGGAAGAATATGGCGGACTTATTAAATATATGCCGCAAACTGCCTTTTTCTTTTTAATTGGAGCAATGGCAATATCCGCCTTGCCGCCTTTTAACGGATTTTTTAGCGAGTGGATGACATTTCAATCATTATTTCAGGGAATTATATCGCTAAATTTTTCCACACGGTGGATTTTTATATTGGCAGCCGGAGCATTAGCATTTACCGGGGGGCTGGCGTTGACCTGTTTTGTTAAGGCCTTTGGCGCGACATTTCTTGCTCGTCCGAGAAGCGCTGAAGTTACTCACTCCAAAGAGTCGTCATTTCCTTTGCTCGCCGGCATGGGCGCGCTGGCGACACTATCTCTCTTATTCGGAATATTTTCCGGACAATTGACATTTTTTCTTGAAAAAGCAGGAAATAGCCTTGGCATTTTTCAAGCTGCTCCTTCTTTGGTTTCATTATCGAGAGGCAAAGTCCTAACTGTGGGAAACGGTTTTGCCTCTGTTTCGGGACTCGCATTTTTGACGCTTTTTCTTGCCGTGATTTTTATCGTAGTATTTATCACTCAATTTATAATTAATAAACGGCAAAAAATAAAAATTGGCGCCACTTGGGATTGTGGAACCGACTTAACTTCGCGCATGGAAATAACCACGACAGGATTTGCCCGTTCCATTGTTCTTATTTTCAAAGGTATATTAAAACCAAGCATTCAACACGAAATTGAATATCATGACTCAGAAAGCAGATATTTGCCAAAATCCAGAACAGTTATTTTAGGCGCACGCGATATCCACCAGTCTTATTTTTATCAGCCATTACATAAGATAGTTAACGCACTGTCTTTGCGTGTGAAAAATATTCAAAGTGGAAATATTAATGTCTACATCTTATATATTTTTATCGCACTTTTAATCACATTATTTGTAATATTATAAATTATGACAATATTTATTTGGACAATTCAATTTATTTTTGCACCGGTAATATCACCGCTTTGTATTGGTATTATCAAAAAGATAAAAGCAAAGCTTCAAAATCGTCAAGGAGCAAGTATTTTTCAACCATACAAAGATTTATGGAAGCTCTTGCACAAAGATGAAATAATAAGCCATGATGCCTCTTGGATTTTCCGCTCTGCTCCATTTATTATTTTTGCAGTAACTATTGTGGTGGGCGCGAGTATCCCGATATTTACATCATTCTTCAAAAGTACTTTGACCGGAGATATGTTGATTATTGTTTATGCGTTGGCTATCAGCACTTTCTTTTTGGCACTAGCCGGCATGGATACGGGCAGCGCTTTTGGAGGATTCGGTTCCAGCCGGGAAATGACCCTTTCCGCATTGGCAGAAGGGGGGCTTATTTTTTCTCTCCTGACAGTGGCTTTGGTAAGCGGCACTTCGAATTTGTTTGCCATATCCAGCTCAACTATGTTCGGGCAAGGCCAGCATGTTCTTTCTGTGTTATTAGCTTTTAGTGGATTTCTTATTGTTCTACTGGCTGAGACGGCAAGGTTTCCCTATGACAATCCGGATACTCATTTGGAATTGACAATGATTCACGAAGCGATGATTTTGGAATATTCCGGGAAAAGATTGGCTCTTATGGAATGGGCATCGGCCAATAAGCTGTTTATTTTCTTTGCTCTGGGGGCAAATCTTTTTTTCCCATTCGGTTTGGCACAAAACGCATATGCCGGCGAAATTGTTATGGGCATCACCATTTTTATGGCAAAAATATTTATTTTTTGTATGGTCATTGCTTTTATTGAATCCAGTATGGCGAAATTTCGTTTTTTTCGATTGCCGGATCTTTTGTTAATATCTTTTATTTTTAACATTGTGGCACTAGGCCTTATTTACTAATCAATATACGGTTAAATGCCAAAATGAGCATGTGGAATTTATAAAGAAGGAGGTCCCCACTGTAGCGGGGTGTGGTCAATTATGAATATTTTAACTTTACAATTTTTATTGGAGATAGTTTTCGGAACCATTGTCCTTTTGCATATTACAAAAAAGAATGTTGGGGCAGCCCTAGCGTATGGCCTTCAATCATTGGCAATTACAGCGATACTTTTTGGCTATTTTTTTGAAACAAGCAATCTGTCTTTACTCTTTATTGCTCTGCTTGTTTTGATTGTTAAAGTAATTTTAGCTCCGGTATTTTTTATCAAATTGATTCAAAAACACGAATTAACGTTTTCCGTCAGCACTTTAATCAGCCAAATAAAAACATTAATAATTATTGCCGTATTGACTTTTTTTGCCCATTCCCAGAAATTCGCACCATTGACTGGTATTTTCCCCGCCAATCAAGTATTGCTGTCGCTGGCATTTTCCGCTATGCTTCTTTCTCTTTTTCTGCTAATCAACCGCAAGGGAGCGTTGTCACAAATTATTGGCATTCTTTCCCTTGAAAACAGTATCGTTGCGTTTACTATTTTTGCCGGACTGGAACGGTCGCCAGCGCTTCAGCTCGGTATTATATTTAATATTTTTATTTGGCTGATTATTGCTATCGTGTTTGTATCGATGATTTACAAACATTTCGGATCTCTTGATATAACTACTATGAATAAGTTAAAAGATTAAAACTATGGAAATACTATTTATAATTACAACTTTAATAATTACAGCACTAATAAGCTTATTAATTAAACGTAGAGGTGTTATTGAGTTTTTTTCTGTTATTGCTTCTTTTATTGTATTATTCGAATCTATTGTTGTTGCTTTAAAAGTTTCTGCTTCTGGTGTTTATTCTCCATTTGTTTTTTTCTCTATTGATTCGCTTGGAGCTATTGTGATGCTCATTATTGCTTGCGTCGGCCTTGCTACGACTATCTATTCCATCCCATATCTTCGGCAGGAAACTGCCAAAGATATCATTGGTTTTACAAGGGTAAGGCAATATTTTGTTTTGCTAAACCTTTTTCTTGCAGCAATGTTTTTAGCCATAACGGCCAATAATCCGATTTTTGCATGGATTTCTATTGAAGCCACGACTCTTTCCACCGCATTTCTCATAAGCTTCTACAATAAACCGTCGGCTATTGAAGGGGCATGGAAATATTTGATCATTAACTCCGTCGGTTTGCTTTTGGGATTTTTTGGTACACTTTTATATTTTACTTCCGTTAACTCATCAGGTGAAAATGGATTTGTCAGTTGGCAGTCACTGGCGGCAAATGCTACGCATCTCGATCCAGTGCTTGCCAAAATCGCCTTTATTTTTGTGTTGATTGGTTATGGAACGAAGGTTGGGCTTGCACCTATGCACACCTGGTTGCCGGATGCTCACAGCAAGGCTCCCGCGCCAATTAGTGCACTCTTATCCGGAGTATTGCTTAATGTAGCTTTTGTCGTCGTTATCCGATTTAAAATCATTACGGATGCGGGTATCGGCCAGCATTTTTCTCAAACCCTGCTGATTGTTTTTGGCTTGTTTTCAATTATTATTGCCGCATTAATCAACTTTACTCAAAAGAATTATAAGCGCTTGTTGGCCTATCATAGTATTGAGAATATGGGTATTGCTACGTTAGGATTTGGCTTTGGCGGTTTGGGTGTTTTGGGCGCAATTCTGCATATAATCTACCACGCTATCGTGAAATCTGCTTTATTTTTATCTGCTGGAACGATATTCTTAAAATATAGCTCAACGAGGATAGCTAAGGTAAAAGGAACTTTCATTGCGCTTCCTATTACAGGCATTCTTTTTCTTATTGGATTTTTTATCATTACCGGTACGCCACCATTTGGGATGTTTATAACCAAATTATTAATTCTCTCCGTGGGAATAAAAACGTACCCAGTCATTAGCATCACCGCGCTCCTTTTTGCAGTTTTGTTGTTTATTGGATTTTTTCATCATGCTACCGCTATGACCTTTGGGGGAAAACCGGATGAAATTAAAACAGGTGAAGAAAGCATTTGGCTCATTATCCCTCCACTTGCGCTTATTGGCATAGTTGTCATTTTAAGTTTTTATATGCCATCCTTTTTATCCACATTAATAAAAGATGGGGTTTTACACTACCAATAATATGATGAAAGAAAAAACACAACAATATATTCCTAAAGATGCAGAAGTAAAATTTTGCGATAATACCGCTATATTTGAAATATCCACTTCAGAAATAAAGAAAGTGGCCAGTGATTTACGCGGCAATAAAAATCTTTCGCTCAAGCTTATCACCGCGACCGATGAAAGAGCAGAAAATGGCTGCTTTAAAATCTGGTATGTTTTTGGCGTACCTCAAGAAAACATATTTATTGTTCCTTTTATTCAATTAAAAAATACAACAGAATTTCCATCACTATCTCTTAATATTTTTGAAGCTTTGAATTACGAAAGAAAAATTCAAACATTTTTTGGACTTACTCCAATTGGATGCCGTGATTCAAGACCGATAATACTTCATGAAAATTGGCCAACAGATGTTTTCCCTTTGAGAAAAGATTTTAGTTGCCAGACAAGACCTAAAACAGCAAGTGGTTCATATCGTTTTCAAAAAGTTAAAGGCGAAGGCATTTATGAAATTCCAGTCGGCCCAATTCACGCTGGCATTATTGAACCGGGCCATTTCCGCTTTAGCGTTGCTGGAGAGCGCATTGTTCTTTTGGAACCACGACTTGGCTTCACGCATAAGGGCAGCGAGAAATTGCTTGAAGTCCTATCGCTTAATGATAAGGTAAAATTATCAGAAAAAATTTCTGGTGATAGCTCTTTTAGCCATTCGCTTGTTTTTTGTCAGGCGTTAGAAAAATTAAGCGATATCAATGTGCCAGAGCGTACGCGATATTTACGAGTTATTTATGCCGAGATGGAACGGTTAGCTAATCATTTTGGTGATATTGGCGCAATTATGATGGACACAGGTTTTAATTTTGGCGGGGCGCAAGGCGCACGACTGCGGGAAATAGTTATGCAAATAAACGAAAGAATTACCGGAAGCCGGTTTTTGCGTGGCGTAAATGTGATTAGCGGAGTAACCAAAGATATTGATAATAGAGAAAAAAGTAAATTATCTTTGGAACTGGAAAACTTAAGCAAAGATTTTTCCGAAGTTATCGCGGTAGCAGTAAATAGCACATCTCTTTTAAATCGTCTCAAAGGCACGGGGACGCTTTCGGCTAAAATTGCCAAAAAGCATGGTGTTGTTGGCGTTGCCGGGAAAGCCGTTGGTATGTCAAACGATGCACGCTTTGACTATCCGTATGCAGCTTATGACAAGCTTTTGCTTGGCGAAGTTGCAACCGAGCAAGATGGAGATGTTTATGCACGATTCCGTGTTCGTATCAAAGAAACCCATGCATCAATTAATATTATTCAAGATGCATTGAATAAATTGCCAGAAGGAGGTATCAATATACCCAATATTGATGTTATCTTCAAAAAGAATGCTTTTGTAATAAGCGTGGTGGAGGGATGGCGGGGAGAGATTGTCTATTTTATCACAACAGACGCAGCTGGAAACATTAGCCGGGTTGCCCCGCGTGACCCCTCGTTTATTAATTGGGCAGTGCTGCGATACGCAGGTTTTGACAATGTAATACCTGATTTTCCGTTGATAAATAAAAGTTTTAATTTGTCCTATACTGGAAATGATTTATAAAATATGCTAATGTCCCGCTATCCGTCCGTCCAAGAGTTTTTAGGGGTCCCGCACAACAGCAAAGCTGTCTGCGGGATAAATTCCGCCAAGCAGGCGGGTAAAGAGGTGTAGTTGTGCCAAAGGAATCAACATCAAAGCAGGGTTCAAAAATACGCGCATGGGCGGCGCATGGCCCAAAAGAAAAATTCATTCCGTTTGAATATGATCCCGGCAAGCTGAAGCCGGATGAAGTGGAGATTGAGGTACAATACTGCGGCCTGTGCCATTCGGATTTATCAGTTCTTAATAATGATTGGGGAATATCCGGGTATCCACTAGTTGCCGGACATGAAATTATAGGGAAAGTGGCGGCTCTGGGCGCGAACGCGTT
>JAMCXE010000013.1:8146-10845 GCA_023474975.1 Patescibacteria group bacterium | reverse complement strand
CTAATTTTTCACCAAAAGGAAGAGCCAGGGCTTTGCGCGAAGGTGTTTTTGGCCAATCAATAATATCGCAATCAATTTCCAAAAAATTATCTTTAGTTATAGATCCAATGGTTACAACATCGAACATAATAATATTATAACAAAAAAGCGGCCCGATGTTAACCGGACCGCTTAATATATTAAGGATATTCCCATACACGCTTTTTTCCTACTCCAAAAACAGATAAATGCTTTCTTAGCTCGAGTATCTCTCTTTTTAAACGGGCAATGGCCCTATCTTTAGCCATCAATGTCTTTTCTAATTTTTCGGATTCATTAAGCACGGCCATTTCGGATCTGTCCATTCTTCTTATTTTTCTCTTGGAAACATTATTTTTCACAAGACGGAAAAGATCCTTTACCGAACCCTTCACTTCTCGCTTGGCATCGATATAGTGCCAATTACCTATTCCATCGATTATTGCAACGCAAAGAATTTTTCTTCTGCCGCGTAAACCGATGTAAGCCCCGCCGAATGTTCTGCTGATGCAAGGCGCAAAATTAACCACCATAAAAGCATTTTTCAGGCGCTGCTCTTCAGAATGTTCGTTTATATCACGATCTGATCTTTGCCACATAATCATCTTGCTCTTTGTGAGCTCAGCTATTCGATCCACCATTTCTTTCATAACTCCTCCTTTATATTTTTAAATTAGAAAAGCTCTCTTGACTTGTTCCTGTAGGCTCTCACGCCTAAAAGACTAAGCTGAGTCAGCAGTTTTTAATTTTGCCTTCTAAAAGCCTTATCTCGTTTTTTTGTCTCCCCACCTTTCTTTCTAATTCTTTCTTAGTGGCCATATCCTTATTCCCCCTTTTTAAAAATCAAAGAACTGCTTTTGATTTAAAAAGCTTATCATTTTTCAAATAAAAAATGCAAATTATTTTTCCTTATCTGCGATCCTTATAATATTCTTGATAACCGTATCCGGATTCAAAGAAATGCTTTCAATTCCCTTTTCCACTAAAAACTCAGCGAATTCCGGATAATCGCTTGGGGCCTGTCCGCAAATTCCAATATATTTTCCTTTTGCCGTGCATTTTGAAATAATTTCCGAGATCATTTTTTTAACTGCTTCGTTGTTTTCATTGGCAATATGAGTGACAATGCCAGAATCTCTATCCAAACCCAAAACCAACTGGGTTAAGTCATTGGAGCCAATGGACATACCATCAAAAATATCCAGGAACTCATCCGCTAAAAGCACGTTGGACGGAATTTCGCACATCACGTAGATCTTTAGATCTTTATCCTTGGCTCTATCCAAACCATTTTCTTTCATGACCTCTACGCATTGTTGCGCCTCATGAGGAGTTCTGCAGAAAGGGATCATTGGGACTACATTGGATAAGCCCATTACCTCGCGGACCTTCTTCATAGCCTTGCATTCCAAACCAAAGGCTTCTTTAAATTTAGGATCATAATAACGAGAAGCACCCCTCCAACCGATCATCGGATTTTCTTCATGAGGCTCATACAAACTTCCGCCAAGAAGCTTGCTGTATTCATTGGTTTTAAAATCAGAGAACCTGATTATCACTTTATTTGGCCAAAAAGCAGCACCGATCTTCGCAATTCCCTCCGCAAGCTCATCGACGTAAAAGCTCTTCTTAGTCTCGTAGCCAGCAGATAATTTGTCTATTTCTTTAACTATTTTTTTGATCTCTGGTTTTGCGCTCTTTTTTAATTCGCTGTAATTAATAAGCGCATTGGGATGAACTTTTATGTGAGAGGCTATGATAAATTCTAGTCTTCCAAGACCCACTCCGGAAACCGGAAGAAAACTTTCTTTGAATGCTTCATCGGGAGAACCGATATTCACCATAACTTTGGTTTTAGTCTTCGGGATCTCGTCTAGCTTATGTTCTTTTGCAACGAAGGATAATTTACCATCATAAACATGGCCTATCTCACTCGAAGCGCAATCGACTGTCACTTCCCTGCCCTTCTTCAAAATTTTTGTCGCGTTTTCCGTTCCTACGATACAAGGAATGCCAAGCTCGCGAGATACGATAGCGGCATGGCTAGTACGTCCACCCTCATCGGTAATAATGGCTGATGCTATTTTCATTATCGGTTCCCAATCCGGATCGGTCATTTTAGTAACAAGCACTTCACCCTTCTTAAACTGCATTATATTTTTTGCATCTTTGATTATATTTACCTTTCCAGAACCTATTTTCTTACCAACAGATATTCCGGTAAGCAACAATTTTCCCGGCTTTGTAAGCCTGAATTCCTCATAGACATTATGAGCCTTAGAAGAATATATCGTTTCCGGCCTTGCTTGAACCACAAACAATTCTCCTGTTTTACCATCCTTGGCCCATTCGATATCCATTGCCTGATATTTACCTTTTTTCTGCGAAAAGTGTTTTTCTATTTTCACCGCCCAATCCGCATATTTCAAAACCTCTTCGCTTGTCAAAGAAAATCTATTCCGATCTTTTTCACTGACCCTTACAGTTTTGGTGCCCTCCTTCCCCGCATATATCATTTTTTCGTTCTTAACTCCAAGATTTTGGCCGATGATGGCCTTAAAACCTTTTTCGAGCATTGGCTTAAAAACAATAAATTCATCGGGTATCACCCTTCCCTGAACTATCATTTCTCCTAAACCAAAAATACTGGTTACCACAACGACCTTATTGCGGCAGAGCTT
>JAMCXE010000013.1:0-8136 GCA_023474975.1 Patescibacteria group bacterium | reverse complement strand
GGTGAAGTGCTTGTTACTAAAATGACCTTATTAAAACCAGACTCGGTATCCAATGTAAAAATAACTCCGCTTGAGCCAAGATCGGAACGAACCATCTTTTGTACGCCGACTGATAACGCAGTGTCGTAGTGAGAAAATCCTTGATCCGCCCTATAAGAAATAGCTCTATCGGTAAAAAGAGAGGCAATGCATTTTTTAACGGCAACTAGCAGCTCTTTCTCGCCTGATACATTAAGAAACGTCTCTTGCTGACCGGCAAAAGAAGCGTTAGGCAAATCCTCCGCAGTTGCGGAAGAACGCACCGCCACAGCAACTCCCCTTTCATAAATCTTTTCCATTTCGGAATAGTTGGCAGATATTGCTTTTTTTAAATCATCCGGAAGCTCTGCCGCAATAATAGCTTTTCTGCACAAAGCCCCTCTTCTTTGAAGGTCTTTAATGTTTTTTGTATTCAAACCGGATAAAATTTCCTTTATTTTTTTATCCAAGCCGGTCTTTTCAAAAAAATATCTGTAAGCAAACGCGGTCAGAGCAAAACCATTCGGAACATTCACTCCAAGCGATGTTAAATTGGAGAACATTTCTCCCAAGGCCGCATTTTTTCCACCAACCAAAGGAACGTCTTCAATACCCAATTCTTTGAACCATAGAACTAACTTTTTTTCTTTTTCCATTTTTTAATTTTATTTTTTCCGCCAGCTGGCGGATAATTAATTTTACTAAATTTATAAACTATCTGCTTTACAGACATCCAGCGTTCCACTTCCAGCCCAATATCCATTACTTAATTATTTATTGCGATAATTATGTCGGCCACATTAGAACCGGTATCGCCAGTTCTTATGAAATCGCCTGTTTTTTTAAAAAATTCATAGGAATCATTGTCTTTCAGATATCTTTCCGCATCCATTTTTTTATGATCGGCCTTATCTTTAGAAATTATATCACAAATTGCGCCCGCATGATCAGTATTATCTTTTCCATCAGAAGCCACAGAAGACAAAACTTGACCCGGCCCGATCCGCCTTAAAGCCGAAAGGGCGACCTCTTGATTTCGACCGCCTTTTCCCTTGCCCCTAACCTTTACAGTGGTTTCTCCGCCGTAAAGCAAAACGGTTTTTGCCGCTTCTCTGGATAGATCGCCTAAGATATTTTCCCCGACTTTATAAGCCTCCCCACTTAAATTATCTGTCATTATTTTAGAGATATATCCAAGCTGTGTTGCCTTTTCAGACATGGCTTCAAGCGCTGTCCGATTAGAAACCAATAAAATATTCTTTACTTTTTCAAAATATTTGGACTCTTTTGGAGTTTCGATAAGATTGTCCGGAGAAAATCCACATTTTTTCTGAATATCATATCTTTTCATAACCGCCCTTGCCTCTTCCAACGTAGTGGTATCTTTAATGGTCGGCCCGGAAGCTATAAACTCTAAATTATTTCCAATTACATCGGAAAAAATGATCGAAACAACCCTGGCGGGATAAGCATACTTTGCTAAAAACCCTCCGCGAGCCAAAGATAAATGCTTCCTCACCGTGTTCATTTCCTGAATATTCGCACCTGCATGGATAAGCGCATCAACAACCGAAGATTCTTCGGCCCAAGTAAAATTTTTAGGCTGACACAAAAGAGCTGATCCGCCTCCCGAGATCACAAAAATAACCAGATCTTTTTCCGTAAGCCCGGAAAGCAATTCTATTATCTTTTTTGTCGTAGCTATATTACGCGGAGACATCAAAGGATGATCTCCAGTATACGCTTTTATCTTTTTCAGCTCCCCCTCATGAACATCCAAGACCATTCCGCCCGCCAATCTTTTTCCTAAAATTTTTTCTAAAGCAGCGCCGGCTTCCAAAGAGCACTTTCCTATTCCAACCACAAATATTCTTTCGGCGGTCTTTAAAGAAAATGAGTGCCCCTGAATCAAAAGTTTTTCATTTTCTATCTTAATAGAATTTAAAATAACTTTTTTGGTATCAATCGCTTCCAAACCGGCCTCAACAATATCAAGAAGTTTTTTTCTGTCTTCGGTAACCGCAAGTTTTTTAAAATTTTTGATTTTCATAGATCTAAAACGAATATAAGCTAATTATATCATTGATAAACCGACCCTATTCATAGCGAAGCGCTTCTATCGGGCTCTTCTTGGCGGCTTGGCTTGCAGGATAAATTCCAAAAACCAGACCAACTAACGTTGAAACGCCAAGGCCTAGAATTATAGCCAATACTGGAAAAGAAAATGACCAGGCAAGATTCAAAACGTTAGTCAAGATGAACGAGGTTATAAAAGAGAAAAATAATCCTAACATGATACCGATAATTCCGCCTACACTGGTAAGAATCGCAGCTTCCAACAAAAAATGGGTTAAGATATCCTTGTCTGTTGCACCCAAAGCCTTCCTCAAACCTATTTCACGAGTCCTTTCGGTAACAGAAACTAGCATAATATTCATAATTCCCACTCCCCCGACCAAAAGGGAAATGGCTGCCACGGCCGCCAAAAATAGAGTCATAACATTAGTGATCGTACTAACCATTTGCATGGCCTGCGCCTGAGTCTCTACATAAAAATCATCCTTTGTCGGATCGGTTATGTTGTGAGAATTACGTAACGTGGATTGTATATCCTGAACCGTAGAATCTATATTGGCTTCAGCATCGGCTTCTACGATTATCCTATTAAAATATTTAATACCCAAAAGATATTGTTGAACCGTCGTGTAAGGGATAATTGCCGCCTGATCAAAATTAACAAATGTTGATTGACCCTTCTTTCCAAGAATTCCAATAACCTTAAAATTCCTTCCCTTGATCTTGATCTTTTGACCCAGGGCGTCACTGGCGCCGAATAGCTCATCCTTAACCTTCGATCCTATAACAACTACGTCCGAATAACCATTAACCTCATCCTGAGTAAATATCCTTCCTTCAGCTGGATTTATATCAAATATCTCGGCAAAAAAATCAGTTGCACCGAAGATAGTGGCTTGATAACTGTTGTTTTCATAAATTATAGTTTGCGAACTAAAAACTATAGGCATAACATTGGCGGCGTGCGGAACGTTGTTTTTATTGCGGAGGGCGGTAAGATCGTTATTTTTTAAAGAATCGGTCAAAGTTGACATTGCGCCGGAAATTCCATTCGGCTGACGTCCCGGAACCACAGCTATTGTTTTCGAACCGATACCCTGAATTTGTGACAAGATAAGATTTTGCGCCCCCTCGCCTAAAGACATCACCATGATAATGGCCGTTATGCCTATCACAATTCCAAGAATAGTTAAAACCGAACGAGACTTTCTCGCGTTCAATCCGTTTACGGCCGTTTTTAGAGTGTAGGCGAATTTCATTGCTTTTATTTTAAAAATTCTCCAAAACTCCTTCTGCGCTCAACCTTTTTATCGCTCTCCAATTTTCCGTCTTTGATAGTTAGTATTCTTTGCGCGTGCTCGGCTGTATAAGTTTCGTGTGTTACTAAAATTATTGTATGCCCCATTTCTTCATTAAGTTTTCTGATTATTTCCATAACTATTTGACCGGACTTAGAATCGAGATTACCGGTAGGCTCATCGGCAAATATGACTTGAGGATCATTGATGAGGGCTCTGGCAATAGCCGCCCTCTGCTTTTCGCCTCCGGAAAGCTGAGAAGAATCATGATTTATTCTGTGAGTGAGACCAACCGCCTCTATTGCGTCCTGAGCCATTTTATCCCATTTTGATTCCGGCACATCAGAGTATAAAAGCGGTAATTTTACGTTCTCCAAAACAGATGTTCGCGATAAAAGATTAAAGGCCTGGAAAATAAAACCCATTTTCTTATTACGCACAGCAGCGATCTCATCTTTTGAATACTGGCTTAAAAGCTTGCCGTCAAACCAATATTCCCCCGAAGTTGGTAGATCCAAAAAACCCAAAACATGAAGCAATGTAGATTTTCCACTTCCGGATGGACCCATAATAGCGACAAATTCTCCTTTTTTTATATTGAACGTTATTCCGTCTAGGGCCAAGGTAGGCTCATTGCTTTCCGGATCATAAACTTTTTTAATATTTTTAAGCTCTATCAGATCCATTTTTTTATTGAACTTGCGGAGAATTTATTACCTTATCACCCTCGCTGAGCCCGGAAAGTATTTCGATGTTTCCATCTGAACCCTTAATCCCAACTTTGACTAATTTCTTTTGAGGCTGAGAAGAACTGCTGGTCAATAGCAATACATAGTCTCCGGAAGTATCCGAAACAAGATCTCTTTGCGGAATATAAAGCGTATTCGTCGATCTAGCGGTTAATATATCTATGTTTGCGGTCATTCCAGACTTGATCCTGCTTTCTTTTTTATCAAAATCTAAAGTCGTTTTGTATGTGGCAACGCCCTCAACCATTGTTTCTCCCGGATCTATAGAAATAACATGGGCTGGAAAGATCACGCTAGAACCATAAGCGTCCAAAGTTATATCGGCGGAATCGCCAACTTTAACCTTAGCGATATCTGCCTCGGGAATATCAACATCCACCTCAAAATTGCCATTACTGATTATAGAAACGGCGATCGAATTAAGCGGAACTATTTCACCGACCTTCAAATTTTGCGCAGTAACCACTCCATCCATAGGCGAACGCAATATCGTTTCTTCCAATTGAGCTTTATAACTATCTATATTGGCCTGAGCCTGCTGTATTACCGCTTCCTGCGCAGTGATCTGGTCGGGAACGGTACCGGCCTCTTGAAGAGCCAGCGTGTCCTGTTGCAATGTCAAATTTGATCTAGCGGAACTATAACTGCTGTAAGCGCCGGAAAGATTGCTTATTGCCAAACTCACATTATTTCTAGCAGTGTTTACACTGGTTTTATAGGCGGTAATCGTTGTTTGCGATAAATTATTGTTCGGCGTAAGGCTATTCACTATAGAAGCAATATCATCAAGGAAGGATTTAACCTGAGAAAGATATCCGTTAGTTTTACTTACCACAGAATCAAAATCACTATTCACGCTAAGACCGGCGTTCATACTTTTCCAAGAAGACATAGCTGACTCCAAACCCAAACGTTCCCATAAAGCGTTATTTTTCAGTTGAAGATCATTAACAAAAAACAAAAAATCAGGATTTTGGGTCGTGGGACTACTGATAAATTGATCTACCCGATTTCTTATAGCATCGTCAGACTTAGTAAGAGAATCATTCAGAGCGTCGATCAAAGATTTTTTTGCGCTATTTAACGCAACCGAAGCGCTGTTAACCTGACCGATCTGCACCTTGATCTGCTCCGGCCGCGTACCCTGCTGAAGCTCGGAAAGCGTCGCTTGCTGCGCTTTTAAATTCGCCTCTGCGCCGGCAAGCTGGGCGGACAATTGAGAATCATCAAGATAAATAAGAGGCTGCCCCTTTGAAACAAAACTCCCAGCGTCAACGTTTATTTTGTTTACTCTGCCCGTTATTTCAAAACCAAGATCAACGCTCTGAACCGGCGTTACATTTCCGGTAGCGCTAACCTCCTGGACGATATCTCCGCGCTTAACTTCAAAATATGAATAATTAGAAGATCTCGGCCTGGTTACCACCCAAATCATCAAAACAACAGCTACGATAATAAGGCCTAAAATAATATTTTTTCTTGTTGGTTTTATCATGCTTTTAATTTTAGCATAAACTCCGCGCACATTTAAATAAAAACCCCGCCTGTATAAAGACAAAGCGGGGTCTTATTTTTCGCTAGTGGCAAAGTTGCTCTAAGAATTCAAAATGCCATTTCGCCTTTTTCTTTTCATCGGTAGTTCCGCATTTGTTTATGACATTCAAAGCCCTTTTGGCTCCGATGAGCATAAAATGCGGATTCCAAAATCCTCTGCTTATCCACCACCAATGGCAAGAATTCACCATTTTCAAACAGTCATGTATCGCTTCGGGGCGATCGTAGTATTTAAGAGCAACGTATATCAAATCCCAAAGTATCAACTGATGACCGTTATACTTAGATTTCCATAAAGGAAAAGGGTCATTGCGATACAGATCGTCGTAGCTGGTTGACCAACTGCAATCCCGTATCTCGCTATTTTCCCTATGTGGAAACAACTTCAGTATATCCCCCAGTCTCAAAACAATCCCCCCTCCCCAATTCTGTATCAAGGGAAACAGAAATGATTCTGAGAGACCTGGAACATGATGCCCAAAAGTTTCAGCGTCCATTGCAATTATAAGATAGCTCGGTACATTACCCGTCCATCCCGGTAATTCGCTATTTATTTTTTCCGAAAATTCCCAAAAGTTTATATGGTCATCCCATATATATTTACTCCAATGAGAAGATCTCAGAAAAATAGAATAGCCATGATAACTAATGATATGATCAAAAGGAACTTTATCTGGCAGTACAGCCACGTCCTCGATCACGGTCCAATCAAACCCTATCCTGCGCAAAAGATGAAGAGATTTTTTGCTGAAAGCCATTTCGGGAAAAAAGAAGCCTTTTGAATTGGCCTCGATCCCCATAAATTTCTTTTTGCAAAAATCCTCCGCGATCTGTATACCCGCAAACTTCGCCGGAATCAACGGAATTATTGGATGATAAGCCGCGGTACCCACCAACTCAATGAGGTTATTCTTAACGCAGTATTTTATATCATCCAAAACATCATCATAGCCATACTTTTTAAGCAGATCCAAAAGCGAATAGTTTATATTCGCCGTGAAAGCAAAACTCTGACCGCTGTTTCTAACAAAACGAAATATCGGCCGATAGCATTGCTCCACTATTTTTTGAAGCACATGCGGAAATTGCCAATAAGGCTGAAAAAAATGCAATAAAATTCCCATATGGAAATTTTTCATAGTGCCACCTCCTATTTTTTATTAAGCTTCTATTTAACATCTTACTCTCGGATAAAATCGAAAGCAAGAACAAAAAAGCCCCTTTTTACAGGGGCTTTATTTTTATGACTCCACGAATATATCGTCAAATATGATCGGGATCATTTTTTTGAATTCAGCCAACAAGGGCACTGCAATCTCTCTCATCTGAGGATGGGCCTTCTTTGAAGATCGAAGCTTAAAAAAATGGCGCCATTCCCGCAGATTGTAAGTGATTACAATTTCCGTTTTAAGCGAATTAGGCAACACCGAACGAGCCTCCTGGGGAGTAGCGCCAAGCTTTATTAGTTTATTATACGAAGCCTCGCAATACCCCATCGTCTCTTTCCAGATCAGATACCTCGGATCGTCAGTTGCCCAGAAAATAGGCTCAATATACAATATCTCGCCAGCCTTGGCGTAATCACAATAGCGCGTTGACTCCTGACTATACGAGCCGAGTCTATGACGCACTATTTCATGAGTTACTCCGCGATCGCAAATAACCCTTACGGTAACTTTTTCGTGCTCGATTACGGATTCATGCTGATTTTTAAGAATATTCGAGATCAATCTTTTGGCCGAATCAACCGTTATCTTGCTTTCGCTTTTATAGCAAACTCGGCCATATTTTTCCAGAGATCTCAGAAACCTTTCCCCGTCAACATGGTCCTCTATTACAAAATAAGCCTTAATCGCCTTCATAATTCACCTCCAAAAAGATTTTAAACAACTAAAAACAGCCTAAACTATTTAGGCTGTTTTATCAAATGTCTACAACTTATTTTATAAGTAAAATTAATTTTCGCTTATCTCTACCGAGCTTACTACAACCGGGCTAACTGGCTTAGAGAGCTCTCCCGAAGAATTATATACAACTTTAGCATTAGCGATCTTATCCACTACATCCATGCCGCTTATCACTTTTCCAAAAATAACGTAATCATGAGAAAGCGGGACGTCGCCCTGCATAATAAAGAATTGGCTGCCGTTCGTATTTGGTCCGGCATTTGCCATGGCCACGGTTCCACGAGTATATTCTCCGGAAAACTTTTCATCATTGAACTCATATCCGGGACCACCCATTCCAGTTCCCGTAGGATCTCCACCTTGGATCATAAATCCTTTAACTACACGATGGAAAATAGTGCCATTGTAAAAATTATTTTTGGCCAAATAAACAAAATTATTCACTGTTATAGGAGTCTCTTTTGCATTCAAAGCAATTTCGATATTTCCTTCGGAAGTTTTTAAAAGCGCGGTAGAGATAAGCGAAAATTAATT
>JAMCXE010000001.1 GCA_023474975.1 Patescibacteria group bacterium | reverse complement strand
CGTGCGCAACGCTAAGATGTTTGGAGTGATCAGACATAACAATATATTTCAATCCCCTTTCTATTGCCGCTCGCGCCATCTCCTCGATCGAATTTGAACCATCAGACCAAATAGAATGCATATGAAGATCGCCAAATAAATCCCTATATCCGATAAGCTTAGGCAATTTATTCTGCTTGGCGGCTTCGATCTCGCCATGCATCTCCCTAAGTTCCGGAGGAATGTACTCCAATCCTAATTTTTTGTAAATTTCCTCTTCGGTTTTTCCGGCAATCATTTTTTTGCCATCAAATAAACCATATTCGTTCAATTTCCAACCATTTCTTATGGCGATTTCACGTAAAGCAATATTATGTTCTTTAGAGCCAATAAAGTACATTAGCGCCGCGCCATAGGATTCGGGTTCTATAACCCTAAGATCCGCATCTAGACCAATTTTAAGACGGACGGACGACCTGGTAATCCCATAAGACAGCACCGCTTCAGTTTCAGACATATTAGCAAAATAATCCATTACCGGCCTGGAATTTTTCGAAATAACTAGCAAATCCACATCACCGATCGTTTCCTTTCTTCTTGCCACCGAGCCAGCCACGTCCACCCTTTCTACACCTTTGATCATTTTTAATTCATCTTCGATCACTCTTATTTCCGGCATAACGAATCCCAGGATCATTCTCCCGCTGGATCTTTTATAAAATTCGATGTTTTTAAGTATCTTCTCCTGGCTTTTTTCTCCGAAGCCATCCAATCCCCTGATCTTATTTTCTTTTATGGCTTTTTCTAAACCGGATAAATTTTTTATACCAAGTTTTTCATATAAATGCCGTAAAGTCTTTGGTCCGATCCCCTCTATATCCATAAACTCTTCTATATCTATCGGCCATTTCTTTTTAAGATCTTCAAAATATTTTACCCTTCCCGTTCTAATGAATTCTTCTATTTTTTCAGCCATAGAAACCCCAACTCCGGGGGATCGGACCAAAGACTTTACTCCTCCTTTTTTATAGATAAGATCAACGGCGTCGGTCAATTCATCAATAACATCGGCCGCTTTTTCATAAGCCTGCGGCTTAAAAGACACATTCTCCATCGCTAAAAAAATAGCGATCTCGCGAAAAATCCTTGCTATTGTTTGATTTATTAATTTCAAAACTAGTTAGCCGACCATCGGCGGTTTATGGTCTCTAATTTCGGCCGGTTCATTAGAGGTTTTAGGCGGCAAAACCAACTTCGGGAAAGTAAATACAATAAAAGCGGCCAATAAAGAAAATAAGCCCGCGGATAAAAATATTATATTAAAGCCAAAATGTTGAGCGATCGCTCCACCGAGTAAGCCGGCCACGCCCGAAGAAATTCCGATAGCGGTACTATCCAAAGAATAATCGAAAGATTTACGTTTTTCATCCAAATGCCTAGAAAATATTCCAGACCAAGCCGGCGTATAAATTCCAAACGCCACAGCTTGAACGATTTGAAAAAAATATAGCTCGGGAACATTACTGATAGCTATATACCCAAATGCCGCTATACCCGCCAAGATCAGCGCTCCGACCAAAGCATAAAAATCATCCTTCTCCCCCTCAGTTCTATCCAAAAAATTAGCGATCGGAAGTTGTATGATCGATCTGGTAAGCCAGTAGATAGCCGTAGTTATTCCGACAGTCGTCAATGTAGCGCCAGCTATTTTATTTATAATGAACACCGGAAAGACCGGAGAAATAAATCCCCAGCCAGCCATCAAAAAAAGATCAGAAAGAACCAACGTTTTAACGATATGGGTAACTTTTAAAGTTACATCAATTTTAATTTTCATTTTTTACCCCTCTTTTAAGAGTTAATTTTTAATTATTATTTTTTATCTCAAATATCAATTCATTGTCTTTAACCGACACCAACAAATTATCGCCTCTTTTAATTTCATTTTTAAGTATTTTCTCGGCCAAAACACTCCTAATCTTATCCGAAATAACGCCACGCAGCGGCCTTGCGCCAAAAGCGGGATCATAACCCCATTGCGATATTTTTTTAACTGCGTCATCGCTAAAATTCATATCTATACCGTGACTTACTTTAAGATCATCGGCCAAAGATCCAAGCAATATCCTTGCAATCGCCTGAATATCATCGGAAGACAAGTCTTTGAAAACGATTATCTTTGAAAAACGGTTTATAAGTTCGGGTTTAAAGTAATCGGTAAGCTTTTTCTTTAGCTCGTCACTTATCTGACTTATAGGCTCTCCTTTTTCTATTGCCTCTTTAATAAAAACCGAACCGGCATTAGATGTGGCAATGATAACCGTATTGGTAAAATCCGCAACCTTACCTAAATTATCTGTAAGGCGCCCATCATCGAATACTTGCAAGAAAATATTTAAAATATCTGGATGTGCTTTTTCAAACTCATCTAGAAGGATCAAGCTGTATGGATTTTTATTTACAGCATCGGTAAGATTTCCACTCATTGCTCCATCAGGAGATCCAATAAATCTAAAAATGCTTTGCTTGTCTTGATACTCAGACATATCAAATCTGATCATTGCGCTTTCCGATCCAAACTGTATATTAGCTAATAGTTTAGAAAGCTCCGTTTTACCTACGCCGGTAGGGCCAACAAATAAGAACGTAGCAATTGGCCCGCCCTTCCTGGAAAGTCCGCTGCGATACTCTCTAAGAGCCCGGGCTACCGCCTTAACCGCCTCTTCTTGGTCAATATACTTTTCATGAATAATATCTTCCATATTGAGAAGCTTCTGCGCCTCAACGTCTTTTGCCTGTTTCAATGGAATGGAAATTTTGCGCTGAGCAACATTTATTACATCGTCGCCATTTAAAATCTTATCTTCTCTTTCTTTGGCATTAGATAGAGATTCCCTCAAAAGATCCGACGAGCTTGTTAATAAAGATTTTTCTCTAAAATATTTTGAAGATAAAATAACGGCTTGCTTGATAGCGTTAAAATTTATTATTATCTTGAATTGTTTTTCAAGGATCAATGATTCGTAAACCAAAAGGCGCATTGCTTCGGCCGGAGTAATATCGGGAACGTCTATCTCTTCAAAAGCATCCACAAAATTACTTTGACTATCCTGCATTTGCTTAAATTCCTTTGGAAATGTAGTAGCGATAACAGAAAAAGCACTGGAATTAAACGAGGGCAAAAATATATCTGCGGCATTTAAGCCAACCTTGCCGGACATTTTTAATAAATTATGAACTTCTGGAATATACAGGATAATATTTCCAGCAGCAATAACCTCATTAATAATTTTGTTGGCTCTATTTTGTATCTCGCCAAGCTCAACTCCGGTCATCAAGTCTGTAACGTTTAATTCAACCACTCTTTTATCAAAAAGTTCGGGTGGAACCTGATCCTTCGTGATCTCATAGGCTAGATGCTTCATAATAGTTTCTTTTCCAACCCCTGGCTCGCCGACAAGCATAGCGTTCGGTCTGCCAGACCTGGAAATAACATCCACTAAACGACCATACTCTTTGTCGTGACCTATCAAAAAACCAACCGATTCTATCTTCGCATAATCGGTGAGGTCGGTACTATATTGATCCAAAAAAGGAGTGGGGCGTGCAGTCCAAGCGCGGTTCATTACACGATGTCTCACCTTATACGGCCTCTTAAAGGAAATAAACTCGTCTAATGTGCCGGGCAATTTGCCCATCACCCCCAATGAGCGATAATAAGCTCCAAATATAAGGGCATTATCAAGATCTCCCGGATCGATATTAAAAAAATCCATGACCTTACGGACGCCATCACTATCACAATAGCTCAAGGAAGAAAAAATATCTTGGGGCGTTATATACCTATTTCCGGAAATTTCGGCTTGACTCAATGCCAATTTCAATATCTTTTCAACCTCTTTCCTCAGATTTTCACGACGCTCCTCTTTAACACCATAATTTTTATTCTGGCTAAGCGATTCTCTAATTGCATCTTCGATTTTATTTTTAAAATCATCCAGATCCACATCCATTCTTTTCAAGCCCTGCTGAAGCTCTTTCTTTTCAGATAGCTTCTTTAATAGATAAAGATAAAAATTCCCTCCCAAGAGCATGGAACGATCAAAGGCATATTCAATAACACCGAAAGAATCAGGCGCGGTATATTTACATAGATTGACTCTGCCGATCAATTCTCCGCGTAAAGAACGATCAGCCTTATTAAAATGTCTTATAAAATCTATTAAAAAAAGAAGGAGCAGTACTCCGGACCAGCGAACCCAAATTATCGGAGATAGTAGAGCCAAGATACAAGCCGCCGTTACTATCCCATAATTGGAATAAAATACCATGCGGACAAAAAATCTGCCTAGATGAGTCATCTTTAAACGAGGATCTTTAAAATATAGTTCTAAATTTTCTTCCATTTCTTTATTAGTATTATTTACTCATATACCTTAATGGGGAAAGTTGGCAATAATCTGATAAACACAGATCACGGGGATGGCTGCCCAAAATAAAAACAATGCAACTGAAATGATGATTACTATGGTATAGATGATCGCTGCGATCAATATCCTCAATGACCTCAAAACAAATCCCATTACGTGCCCAACAAAAGAATAGTCCTGGTAAAGCGGCTGAAAAATATTTCTGATGTTTATTTTCAGAGCAAATTTATAATCAAGTTTTGCTAAATAATCAAGAGTCCAATTGACCGCCTTTCTGAAACCGCGGACATACCAGTGATATAGAAAATAATAGATCCTAAAAATAAACCTTTCTAAAATATAAACTATAGACACATTGATCAAATCCATATTTTAATTATATAGCAAAATAAGTATTTGAAGTACTGCCTCAAAAAAATGTGCCCTCGGGCCGAATTGAACGGCCACCGCCTCCTTCGGAGGGAGGCATTCTATCCGTTAAACTACAAGGGCGTTGGCACTTTATATTTTATAGATCTTTATAAAAATTATTGCCAAAATAAGAAACACTAAAATTCCCAACAATACCGCCTTCACTGAACCGATCCTTGGAGCCATATAGTATATCGTAAACATATACGGTACCCAGGCCACCAAAGTTCCCAACAAGACAAATAGAGCGTGACTGGAAATTTCCTTCGGACCGGAAATATCGCCCATAAGCAAATATGCCAACCAAGTAAACACGGGAACTAGCGCTGCAAGACGCGAAAGCAAGGGAAGACCGCTCGCCTCAAAATAAACGATTGCGGTAGTCACCAATCCCCCGACAATAAAAGAAAATACGTATTGAAGCATGATCGTAGATTTTAAAATTCCACAACGGCTAAACAAACATCGCTTGGCTCAGCCTTGTAGGCTATTTTTACCTTAGCTTTATTATGAGCATCGCCTATTTTTTTAGCTATACTAGCCGCCAGTTCATTTTCTGTTGTAAGAGCCACGAGTTCTCCCGCAACTTTATCGATGCTTATCAATCTATGCATAGCATCTCTTTCATAGGCTTGATCGCCCGCATTTTTTATCAGACTGATCATTTCCGCTTCTAATTCTTTCGGAACATTCCTTACAATGATCTTTCCTTCATACTGCTTATTTTTTATCATTTGATCCGCCGGGCAAAGCTCGAACTTAACAGGCGTATTCTCCCTCCCCTCAAAATGAACGGTGCCGTGATGCCAAGACTTTTTATAATAAACAGCCTTGCAAACGGGGCAAATTACCAAGCCCTCTTTTCCCGGACCGAATTCTTCTCTTTCGTGCTCGTTTTTTATCGGCCTGCTTTCTCTAACTGACGATTTATTTGGTTTTGGCATATTTAAATTAGATTATTTTAATAATATTCATTATCGCACAAATAAATAAATCAAAAAAGCCGAGAAGCCGATGAATAGCAGTGGCGAACCAGCCTTTATAATCCTGCGGTCAAAATACTCGTTCTCGGGCATAAGCTTGTCCATTCTCCACCATATTAATATCAAAAAAATAATTTCCATAGGTATGAACATCGATCCCACAAAAGAGACTGTATTCACAAAATCCTTAAACCCTAAAAAATAGATAGCTGGCGGGATAAAAATGATCAAGATCTCAGCCATTGCCCGCTTTACAGAAAGATCGTATTCAAGTGTATGCCTTATGTTTAATCCCGTGAGAGCATAGCTACTCAACAGAGAGAAAAAGCCTAAAACACCCAACACCGCAGTTGTCCAAAATGGAACATTGCCCATAAGACCCCCAATCGCATCTTCGGAAACAATGCTTGAAATTCCAATTATTCCCAAAACAAAAGCCGAGTATGCGATCGCGGGCATAAAACTTCCAAGCAGCAAACTTCTCTTTAAAAATCTTAAAGAGATATCAGATTTTTTAAAATAAGTGATTATTTCCGGAATAAATAATACCCCGGAAAGAGAAAAAAGCGCCGGTCCAATAACGGTCAGAACATTGTTTTGAGAACCAATACCGTAAAAACCATAAGAGCCTATCTTAGCCAAGCCACTAAAAAAAACCAAAACGATTATCAATAAAATTCCGGTAACAATAAAAAATTCTACGCCCGCAATCTTTTTTGTACCAAGTAGCAGCAACACGGAACCGATCATCCAAAAAAATAAAAAATTATACCCATAGCTTCCGCCAAAAATAAGCTGAGAAAAACTTGGAGCGAGAATGAGATAAACGGTCAGAATAAAGAATAATTGTAACAAACCTATTACTATTGCAGACCAAAATCCGACCCTGCCAAAATATATCCTTGCGTAACCCAAGAGTCTATGTTCCGATCCCGTGCGCAATATCACGTCCGAATATAAAAAATAAACAAAAACATAAATTAACGAAAATAAAAAAAGAATAAGAAAACTAAGGGGAAGTCCGGCCCTCTTAAAAACAAAAGGCAGGGAGAACATCCCCGCCCCTATTATCGTGCCCGCCAGCATACTGGCCGGCAATAGAAACTTTTTGAACATATAAGCTGTGCGGTCTTAGGCGCGGTAGACTTTATGCCCATCCCTAACAGGCTTCTTGGTTTTTACGCCAACTTCTTGACCCTTTTTAGCCTTAGGAATTGATTCGTGCTCATACTGCATAGAATCTAATACCTGAGAAAACGTTCCCTGAGGACCCTCAAAGCAAATTTCGTCTCCAACTGCGACGCCCTCATTGAATTTCACTACCGCAACACAGATCTTGTCATAAAAATGAGTAACTTCTCCGATAGGCTTTCTTTTGATCGCGGCTTTATAGACGACTTTCTTTGGCGATACTTTCGATCTTTTTTTGATTATTTTTTTAACCGACTTTTTTATGACCTTCTTTGCGACTTTTTTTATCGTTTTCTTTTTAGAAGATTTTTTTACTTTTTTATTTACCATACTTTTTATTGCATTAATTATTAATGAATAATTTTTAAGCCTAACCCCTTTTAAAACCATTAGCTTTTTTATCCTTTTGTATTTCAGCTACAACCTTATCTAATAGATCGCCGATATCCTTAGAATAAACAACCCTACCCGGACCACGATTCATTTTTTCAACGATACCCCTTAATTCATCAGCCGTTCCACCCGTTCCCTCTAAAACACCCTGAGGCTTTTGATCTTCAAATCCGATAGTAAACTCATTTAAAGTCCCCATTCTTCCACAAACGGTGATAACGGCATCAGAAGAGCGTATTAAAAGCAAATTTCTTCCGGAATATTCAAATCCCGTATACATAATAATATCGTGATAATCAGTCGGCAGGTGATATGTCTTGATATGTGCAGTTTCTGAAGCTGCCGGAGATATACCAAAAACGATGCCGCCCTCTTCTTTTGCTCCCTTAGCGGCCCAATACGGAATTCCAACAGTCGCACCAGTCACCAAAACCATTCCCCGCCTGGCAATTTCCCTGCCAAGCTCTTCAGCTTTTTCTGCGGCATCGACAGAGCAGTGACCTGTATCAGCTGCACCAGAAATACATATTTTATATTTTAGATGCTCTCTTTTACTTAATTTTATAGCCATGTTTCGAGTTTAGATTTAAAAATAAAAAACTAAATTTTATAATCCTCGATAAGATTTTTTAATTAAGTTAATTATAACATTTTGATCCGTCACTTTCCATCACTTAGATACTCGTGCTTTCAATTTTTATAATTCGTAAGTTTTTCCTCCCTCCGGAATTTCTGCGCGTATCGCCAATTGATCTTTTATTTTATTTACCAAAACAGAGCTACCCTCGTCATCTCCTTGAACCACGAAAACATTTTTAAGATCAAATTTCATTGGTTCCAGCCACGCCAAGAGCTGCTTCTGATCGGCATGAGCAGAATAGCTTTCGATCGAAACGATCCGACATTTAACATTAACGTCCTCTCCGTGTATTTTAACCGAAGGAGCCCCTTCCTTTATTTTTCTACCCAAAGAACCCTTACTTTGATAACCAACGAAAAGAATTATACTTTTAGGATCGGATAGATATCTCATTTCATGATGAAGTATTCTGCCGCCCTGAGACATTCCAGACCCGGCAATTATTACTTTTGGAGGAGGAACACTATTAATGCTTTTAGACTCTTCTGTTGTTAAAGTTTTTTGAAGTCCGGGAAAATCAAAAAGAGAAAAATGGCCATCAACCTCTTTCAATGTTTCTTCATTGAAATAATCTGTATACTTTTTATAAATATCGGTAACCTCTATCGCGAGAGGGCTATCCAAAAAAACCGGGATTCTGGGCACGCGTCCTTCTTTGAACAAGCCATTCATTTCATAAAGTAATTTCTGGGTGCGCTCCATTGCAAATGCAGGTATCATCAAAACGCTTCTAAACTTGGCCACGTCTTCGATCAGATCCTCTATAATCCCTGGCTGAGTCGGCTCATGAATACGCGCCCCATAGGCAGACTCGATCACGCAATAATCAGCCTCTTCAAAAAAATCCGTGCCTTTAATAATCGGGGGAGGATTATTACCGAGATCTCCGGTAAACAAAATTTTCTTGCCGTCAGCCTCCACTTCAATTATGCTGGAACCCAAAATATGACCGGCATTGTAAAGTTTTACTTTTATTCCACCAATATTAAAATCCCTATAATATTCGAGCCCCTCCCAGCGGGTCATTAGCTCCATAACATCGTCTGCTAAATAAAGCTGTTCCCTGCTATGCTGCTCCGCTTCTTTCTGCAAAATATTCTCGGAATCCAATAAAAGCAGCTGCGCAAAATCTTTTGTTGGTGGAGTCGAATAGATCTTTCCGCGATATCCATCCCTGATCAATTTTGGAAGCCGACCAGTATGATCAATATGGGCATGAGTTACGAAAACCGCCGAAATCTCATTAAGGTCATAAGGAAATGGATCCCAGTTCTCTGGATCGGCAAAATGCCCGCTCTGCTTTAAACCGCAATCGATAAGTATCTTTACCCCTCCGCTCTCTATCATATAATTAGAACCGGTTACCTCTTTTATTCCGCCAAAAAAAGTAAGTTTCATGCCAAGTTTGTATAATTTTTCGAGCTCATTTTGTAGCGACTGTAAATTATCTACAAACTTGAGCACCCGTCAAAATTTTATTTAAATAATTCCTCCCCTCAACCTGTTTTGAGATATTTTTTCCGCTTCATAGTTATATTCCAATACTCTTCTGTTTATATTATCAGTATAACCGACATAGAGACCACCGTCCCGTTTACTTGGCAAAACATAAACATAAACATAATAATACATAAAATTTAGGCGGGTAAGGGTTTTGTTTTTAAAATTTATTCGTTGAAACAACTATAAATTTTAGACAAAGCCCTTTATATTTCTATTTTTAATTCATTTAAAATATTTTTAATGACATCTTTCTCGCTCCAGGGTATTTTTCTGCTCTTGGCAAGCCGCATATATGGCTCACTTCCCTTGCCCGTTACGATAACAACGTCATTTTTTTGAGCCATTCCAATAGCATCCCTAATAGCATCGCGCCGATCCATTATTTTTTTGAACTTCTTATTATATGAAGATTTTATTATGCCCTCGGCTATCTCATTAACAATTATCTCGGGATCGTCATCGAAAGGATCTTCATCGGTAAGCACGATTTCGTCACAATATCTTGAAGCTATCTCGCCCATCACTGGACGCTTCCAAGAATCCCTTCCTCCTCCGGCACAACCCAAAACACAGATCATCTTTCCTTTGTTTTTCTTGGTAGAAATATTCTTTTTTATAGCTTGATAAACGTTCTCTAAAGAATCGGGGGTGTGCGCATAATCAATCACTATCGCAAAAGGATCTTTCTGAACAAATTCCAAACGGCCGGGAACTCCATCAAAATTCTCTATGACATTTTTTATCGTTTCCCAATCTATATTTTGACTTCTGGCAAAAGCAACAGCAGCCGCTATATTTTCTAAATTAAAATCTCCCAAAAGCTTTATTTTCCATTTCATCTTATCTATGTCCTTTTTGTTATAAAATATCGTTCTACCGCATCCAACTACAGCCCTAGAAAACATCTCGCTGTCTCTTGCATCGCTATTTATCAAAAAAGTTTTATTGTATTTAGAGGAAAGATGAGCAATATTCTTAAAAAAATTTATTTTACATTCCCTATAATTTTCGAACGATCCATGAGCCTCAATATGCTCCGGCTGAAGATTGGTCAAGATCCCGGCATCAAAATTTATAAATCTATCCCTAAACTGAGCAACGCCTTGAGAAGTTACCTCGACAAATGCATACTGACACTCTTTATCAACAGCCTCCCTTAAAAATCTCTGTATAAAAAATCTTCCGGGCATCGTCATGCCGGTATGATTCTCTCTCTCTTCTGTGCCGATCTTAAATCTTACCGAAGAAACTATAGCCGTCCTTTTTCCGGCGCCCTCCATTATTGCGTTAACCAGTTCTACGACCGTAGATTTGCCCTTAGTACCGGTAACTCCCAATACAAAAATATCCCTCGATGGATTTCTATAGATAACATTACCAAGCCAAGCCA
>JAMCXE010000029.1 GCA_023474975.1 Patescibacteria group bacterium | reverse complement strand
TTACTTACAGAAATTTGCCCATCAAGCCTGTCTATTTCCGCCTGCGTCCCCACAATATTATCTCCAAGTTTTTTTATTAGCAGATTCTTTGCTTGAATCTCAAGCTGTTCGGCTTTTATTTTTGCAGCAAGTAAATTTATATCATTTTGCAATGAAGAAGATTTTGATTTTGCGATGGCGAGGTCCTTTTGGGCTTGCGCCTGTTCGGCTTGGACCTGAGCCAGTTGAGCTTCAAGTTGGATCCTCTCTTCGCTAGTAAGCATTTGTGCAAAAGAAAAAACAGGCAAAAGAGCCAGTAATGCAGAAAAAATAACGGTATAGAAAAAAATAATCGGTTTCATTATTATCGTTAATTATAGCAATATTTCATATAAATTACGCTGTCTATAAATAAAGCAAAAAACCCGCATAAAAGCGGGTTTTTTATGATTACCAAAAAACTAATTGCTTACCTTAAAAATATCAGCCAATTGCCCCTTATCGAATCCGATAATATATTCAGTTTCACCATCTTCAAATTCGATCTCGGTAACAGGGACGCCCATTTGCCCAGTTTTTTTAACCATATAGCTGGCCATTTCCTGATCAGAATCTACATAAACAACTTCGTGGCTCAACTTATTTTTCTCAAACCAATCCTTCTCCATTTTACAATAAGGACAATGCACTGTAGAAAATATCCTCGTTCTTTTCGGCCTGGACTCTTCGGCTTGAGCGATCGAGTTGATAATTTCTTTGATATCCTTAGCCATCTTTTCGATTGATTTTAAACGCGTAGCTGAATTATTGGTTATTAAATTCGCAGCAAAAGCACCATCGATACCACCGACAACGGTCTTACCCCCTTCCTTAAAAACCAATAAAACCGAAGGGAAAAAACCAACAAAATCCTTATTGAAATTGATTATTTCCTCCATCATTGCCCTATTGAAAACATAAAATATCTTTCCATTATTCACTTCACCCTCACCCTTAACTTCCCATCCTTTTGCGGAAAAGATCTTGCTTACATCTTTAATAACTTCCTCATACGGCCTATTGGATCTTTTAAAATAAGATATTTTCATATTTTTATTTTTTTATTAATTTTATAATTCTTTTCGCTATATCTCCGGCCTCGCGATATTTAAGCCGGTACAATCTCTCCTTTCCGCTTACGCTGCAATCAACCACGCCCAGATCCTTCAACTTTTTAAGATGCTGCGATACGGCGGATTGGGATATTCCACATTTTTTTACCAAATCCATGACATTTTCCGTCTTTCCGTTCAAGCAAGACAATATTTTTATTCTGGTAATGTTAGAAAAGGCTTTTGGCAATTCGTTCATATTTTCATATTAGCAAATACTAATATAATGTCAAGAAAATTCCGCAACCGCAAAAAAACTAAGCTGATCGATCAAAGACCACGAGCGAACACAAAAAAGCCGCTATTTCTAGCGGCTTAAACCGACAAATACGCATAACCAATGACCCGCTTGGATCTACTTATTTAATTCGGCGCGAGTAGCGGGACCAACATTGCCATAGCCGGCTTGTCCGGCCCGAGCAATCCCATGCTTTAATTGATACTTTTGAACTGCCGCTTGCGTGAGGGGACCGAAATTGCCATTTATTGGACCCGAATAGACACCCTCAGCAGTAAGACGCTGTTGCAGCGCTATCACATCGGCTCCGCTAGATCCAAACCTTAACGGACTATCAAATCTGTATACAGTATTAGACGCCGAAGAGGGTGACGCCGGGACGGTTTGCGTAAAAGAGGCTGATGGTGTATTTACCACGATCACATTAACAGAGACACATGCATTGCTCGACGAACATACATTTACCGAAGATAATCCGGTTTTTAGACCGATCAGGGTAAGGGTGCTGCCATTAGTTATTTTTGAAGAAAAAGTACCTGTCGGATCGGAAGATACAGAGTATGGGCTTTGGCCGCCCGAGATCAATAAACTAATACTCTGCCCCTCAGAAAGTATCTGGCTTAAAGAGATGTTTGAATTCGCGGCTATACTATTAGCATTATTGCTTACGGTAGTTGCTGAAGAAGTGGGATTAGTTACGGTGACGGGCAGGATCGTACACTGGCCACCAGTCTGACAAACAGTAATGTTTGTTATACCGGCAGCAACCCCGGAAATAGTTATTCCATTTGTTCCGGTAATCGAAGCTGAGGCGACGGATGGATTACTATTAGAAGAAACTATATATCCCCCATTACCAGTCGCAAAAACAGTATCCGTTTGAGCCGGAGAAAGATTAACGCTGGATTCACTTAGCTTAAGCGCTATATTGCTAACCGAACTATTTACAACTACAGGCAAGGTGCCGCAATTATTCACGCTTGAACAAATTGTTATCACTGCGGATCCGCTTGAATTTCCAAATAAAGTTAAGTTGCTATTTACCAAATTAGCCTGAACAATTCCAGGATTGGAATTTGAAGAAATATAATAAACTCCATTTCCGCCACTGACCGTGATCAACGAAGACTGGCCCATTAAGATCGATGGATTGGCCAAGCTAAAGGAAATTGGAGAATTAGCGGCGCTAGTAACAGTGGCGCTAACAATACCGCAAGAGCTCATATCGCTTGAGCAAATAGTTATTATTGAAGTTCCACTTAGTTCATTTCCATGCAAAGACAATATCGATCCGCTTATGCCGGCCTGGACAAGAGCGGGATTTGAATTACTTGATACAACATATGTTCCGGTTCCCCCGCCGACAGAAACGGAAACTGTCTGATCGAAAGGAATAGAAACGGAATTTTGACTACTAAAGGTCAAAGGAGCAATACTGGTCGCAGCCGTAACGCTCGAAACGGTAACCGAAGCGCTTGCGCAAGTAGACTGATTCGCAGTAGAACATACGCTAAAATTTGTAGATCCGGAGCTAATAGCAGAAACGGTGATTTGATTACCGCTCAAAGAGACATTGGCAACTGCCGGAGATGAATTGCTGGAAAGATACAGACTTCCACCTGTCGTATTGGTAGCGGTTATTATTGCATTTTGACCGACAGATAAAGACACAGATGACTGGCTTAAAGACAAAGCCGTATTTGTAGGGGTAGTGGTCGAAGTTGTCGTATATGGCCAAGTCATAGTGCTCGAGCGTTGATTGTTAACGGTAAGATAAAAAAGACTTCCGGGGCTTATATTATAAGCGCTTGTGCTTATAGTTAAAGTTACCGTTCCATAGGAATTCGTAGATCCAATAATGCTCATCTGTGTTTGAGACGATGTTGAAAGATAGCTCAAAACAACGCTGGAGTTCGGATCTCCGGAAACATTGAGCTGTACATAATCACCCGAACCGGTAACCGAAGCTGATACGGTTGGAGTGATCGCATACGCACCGGGTGCTAACAATAAGCCTGATACCACAAAAAGCATTGAGGCGATCAGAGATAACTTTTTTTGATAAAATGATCTCATTTTTTTAATTTGACGAATTAAATTTAAAAGCTTTTTCGACGAAAAATAAAGCTATATTTTTATTATAACACCTATCTTATTGTGATAGGTATTTTTTAATATTATCCAGTTGACCGGAGTAATTTGCCGAACAATGGATAATTTTTGAAGCATCGTGAATATAGAAAAGACAATCAGTTTTCTGCGGATTTATAGCAGCGTTTATAGCGTCTAATCCCGGATTTGAAATTGGATCGGGTGGGAGTCCTGCATAAAGATAGGTATTAAACGGCGAATTTATTTTTTTATCCGCCACCGTGATCGGCGCCCACCAACCATTACCGGTATTACCACGCGCATATTGAAGAGTTGAATCTACGTCTAACTTCATATTTTTAAGCAATCTATTCCAAAGAATTCCGGAAATAAGCGGCATGTCGTTTTTACCAGCCGCTTCTCTTTGGATTATTGAGGCTAATTTTAAAATAGTCGTCCACTTAATATTTTTCCGTGCCGCTTCTTTGAGATATGGAGCAAAATTTTCATTAAATCGCGCTTGAAAACGCCGAGCCACCTGAAGCGGACTTTCTTTTATGGGAATTAAATAAGTGTCGGGGAAATACACTCCCTCAAAATATTCGGGGGGCAAAACGGTGTCTTTGGTTATCCATTCATTTTTAGCTGCGCTGTTCCATGCCAGTTTTTGAGCGAGAATGTCCGCGATCTCTTCTTTACGAAGACCTTCAGGAATTACAACCCATGCCAGATCCGGCTTATGCAGAAAAACACCGGCGATCTCCCACGCATTCATCGTTTTGGATAATTCATATCCACCCGGTTCAATATTTTTATTTAAAACCCTTATATTCAAAATTATATTCTCTACCCGCGCGCTCCTGATAAATCCCTGAGCTTGAAGAGCATTCGCCACCGCCACCGTGATCGGCGCCCACCAACCATTACCGGTATTACCACGCGCATATTGAAGAGTTGAATCTACGTCTAACTTCATATTTTTAAGCAATCTATTCCAAAGAATTCCGGAAATAAGCGGCATGTCGTTTTTACCAGCCGCTTCTCTTTGGATTATTGAGGCTAATTTTAAAATAGTCGTCCACTTAATATTTTTCCGTGCCGCTTCTTTGAGATATGGAGCAAAATTTTCATTAAATCGCGCTTGAAAACGCCGAGCCACCTGAAGCGGACTTTCTTTTATGGGAATTAAATAAGTGTCGGGGAAATACACTCCCTCAAAATATTCGGGGGGCAAAACGGTGTCTTTGGTTATCCATTCATTTTTAGCTGCGCTGTTCCATGCCAGTTTTTGAGCGAGAATGTCCGCGATCTCTTCTTTACGAAGACCTTCAGGAATTACAACCCATGCCAGATCCGGCTTATGCAGAAAAACACCGGCGATCTCCCACGCATTCATCGTTTTGGATAATTCATATCCACCCGGTTCAATATTTTTATTTAAAACCCTTATATTCAAAATTATATTCTCTACCCGCGCGCTCCTGATAAATCCCTGAGCTTGAAGAGCATTCGCCACTTGAACACTGCTCGCTCCATTAAGCTGAACCGTAAATTGCTGATATTCCCCTATTTTTTCTGGTGCTGATATAAAAATAAAATAAAGTAAAGCCGCCATGGCAAATAAGCCGATAATTATAAGCGTGGGAACTACTATTATTTTTTTGATAAATATTTTATTCAACTTAGGATGTTATTTTTGACCTAATCGCCTTTTTTCGATAATTCTCCAAACTCTTAATTTTTCTTATTTTTATGACTATAGATTGATTATAACAATAAAAATAACTGGGATCTTTTTCCAATAACAATAACATTTGCAAACTTATCTTTAACTGATAAAATTCTGGGATGGAACCACTGGCGTCAAAAATAAGACCAAAAAACTTAAATGAGTTTGTCGGTCAAAAACACCTAGTCGGAGAGAATAAACCGCTAAGAATTGCAATAGAGGGTAAACATCTTTTTTCTTTTATTCTATGGGGTCCGCCCGGAGTAGGAAAAACGACTTTAGCAAAGATCTACGCCTCTTCTTTAGGCGCTGATTTTTATGACCTATCGGCAGTTTCGGCTGGAAAAGAAGATATCCGCAACATCGTGAACGTGCCAAGACAAGGAAAACTAGGCGAAAAACCAAGGGTGCTTTTTTTGGATGAAATACATAGATTTAATAAAGCTCAACAAGACTATCTTTTACCCTTCGTGGAAAAAGGGCAAATAACCCTGATCGGAGCCACCACTGAAAATCCAAGTTTTGAAGTGATCCCCGCTCTTCTATCCCGCTGCAGAGTCTTTATTCTAAATGAACTTTCCGAAGAGGAGATGCTTAAGATAATTGAACGAACAAAAATTAAAATGCCCGCTGATGCCAAAAAATGGCTGATAGCGATGGCCAATGGCGATGCCCGTCAAGCAATAACGGTATTAGAAAACACGCAAAGCCTTTACGGTAAAATTACAGTCGATAATCTAAAAAACGCCATTCAGTCAAAATTTTTACGTTACGATAAAAAAGGCGAGGAACACTATAACCTTATCAGCGCCTTCATAAAAAGTATGAGGGCGAGCCAACCCAACGCCGCGCTTTATTACTTAGCCAGAATGATAGAAAGCGGAGAAGATCCAAAATTTATCGCTCGGAGAATGGTTATTTTTGCCAGCGAAGACATAGGGCTCGCTCAACCAACGGCGCTGGTAGTTGCCAATGCCGTTTTTCAAGCCATAGACACAGTTGGACTTCCAGAATGCAGGGAAAATTTGGCTCACGGAGCCGCTTATTTATCCGGATGTAAAAAGGATAGGGGCGCCCATAATGCTTATTTTGCCGCGCTGGAAGATGTTAAAAAATTAGGCAACCTACCCGTGCCACTGGTAATAAGAAACCCAGAAAGCAGCCTTATGAAAAAACTTGGTTACGGAAAAGGATACGAATCATATACCAAAGAAGATCTTTTACCAGACGAACTTAAAAATAAAAAATATCTTAACTAGTTCCTAAAAAAATATTTTTATACTATAATTCTATTGATATATACACTTTTTATGAAACAATTCACTTGGACAAAAAAATATAGCGTTGGGGTAGAATCTATAGATGAACAACATAAACACTTTTTCGAGATCGCCAATAAGCTGATAGAAATGGCTCTGAATGAAGCGGCTGAAAAAGATGAGTTAGTTGCGCTTCTTGGAAGTTTGGGAGATTACGCTTTTTATCACTTAAATACCGAAGAAAAATATTTTGAAGAGTTCCATTATCCGGAAGCACAAATGCACGTTGAAGAACACAATAAATACCGAGAAAAAATAAAGCAACTTATGGATTCGCTGGAAAAAGAAGATCGAGATATAAATACGATGGCCAAAGATGCGGCGATCTATTCCGGAAACTGGCTATTTCATCACATCCTTTTTGTGGATCAAAAATACACAAAATTCTTTCAAGACAATCACGTTAAATAGATCTATAAAAATTATCTAAAGTTTTTAAGCTTTCAATAGACAAATATTCTACAAAGACTTTCAAGTACCATTTATACCAAAAGAAAAATAAGAACTTCGGCAGACGCGCTTAAAGAGACATTCTACGGAGGTGGTATTCTCTATAATTTGGGGATGGCTATAAAAAGACATACCACCCTTCTATTGAGCTCATGGATAGCACAAAAATATGAACAGAGCACGATCCGCCAAACAATAAACTTTGACAAAATCCACAATAAAGCATAATATTTTTTCAGCTCTTAAGCTGAAAAAGGAGAAAAAAATGAACTTCATAAAAAATTATCCCGGAGAGATCACGGCTGTTTCGTTCATATTTTTTATAGTTTTTCTGTTATTTTTAAACAAATACGGAAAACCTTCAAACAAAAAAGCGCCATAATGGCGCTTTTTATTTTAAGAAATTTCACACTTATTTCCCGTACAAGCTAATTCTTTTGAACCCTCAGTCTCATCGTTCTTCTCGTAAAGAAGGATCTGGGAAAAATCTATGTCGGGCATTTTACTCATCATCTCTTCATAAGTTTCCTTGGAGATCTCTTCGTAAGGAGCCATTGCGTAAATATGGTCTTCTCTGGGAAGGAACGAAAGACCTCCGACTATATCCCAATTTTTATAAACCCAGTCAGCAACAGCTATCCATTCATTGGTACCAACCGAAATAGTAACAGAAGGATTGTGTTCGGTATAGTTTTCTTTAACCAATTTCCAATGCTCCAATTGTTCCAACGCAGTCAGATCGTTTCTAAATATCGTTCCTTTCGGAGATTTGATAGGAAATTCGAAAATATAACTCGTAGCATTATCGTAGCTCTGTCCAACCTCCGGATAATAGGGCATTTTCTGATCCTTGAGCATCTTAAACAAACTGTCGGTCGCAGCAACTCTGACGCGTCTAATATAATAAGGCGAATATCTAGGATGAAGACCGGAAGATGCGTCTACGAGCTGAGATACGGTGCCGGAGGGCTTAACGCACGTAACCGCCAATGATTGACTTATTCCAAATTTCTTTGCATAGACCTTGTTCGTCTCAACAGCCTCCTCCTTCAACTTCTTTAAAACACTTTTCTCTCTAACGATCGAGCAATCCCATTGACCGGTGACAGATACGCCAAGCAACCTCTCTTCTTCCGCATTGCTCTTCCACTCCTCCGAAAGATATGGAAAATCGGTAAGCGTTGATTGAAATGTCCCCAAGATCGTAGCTAAACGCGTCTTCCTAAGAAGAGTTCGTTCGTTGTCTTCAGCTCTAGCCACAACCTCCGAAAGATTACAAAATCCCTTCGAACGAAGGTTTATTTCTCCGCAAGGATTCGTTCCAGCCGTAAGCCATTTATCGCCCATTTTTTTCCAACGGCGTTCCGGTATCTGATGCTTAAGACCGCCTCTATTAAAAATACCTCTTTCTCCCGAACCGCTCTTGGCCAAAGCAAGCCACTCATCTAAAAATTGAGCTGCGGTCGGCTTTTCCATATAAGCAACGGAGTTATTAGCCATGCTTCTTTGAGGATCAGTTAAATAAAACATTCCCTTTTTTGCGTCTCTCAGATCTTCGTCATCAAGATCGGAAAGAGAAAGCAAGGCGCTTCGCCTCACCCCGCCCATTACAACCACCTCGCCTATATCTGCCAACCGTCTCGCACCCATCGGCCTTAATTTTGAATAATCGAAATAAACGTCTCCGCCGTCAAACCAGGTTTTTAAGCCAAAATACAAAGCATCTGCCCAGCCCTCCTTACTGTCTTCGATAACGTAATCTTTTATTTTTTTACCAGTCTGTCTTTTTATTTGAGGAAGTTTTTGAACCGTCTGTTGCTCAACGGAAAAACCTACCCCGGTCCCACACATCAAAAGATACATAACCTCAGCAAAATCCTTTAATTTGGAAATAGCGATGTAGGAACAATTATAGGCGGAAACATTTGTCTTCTTTACCGCGCTACCCGCAGCCCACATCAAGCGCATAGACGGCATAACTTCTTGTTTTAATATAGCTAAATGGATCTCTTCGTATTCTTTTTCGGTCAAACTTTTTCCCAGTCTTTCTTTCATAAAATTCATATATCTGGCCAACCGTCTCGATCCAAGTCTCTCTTCTGCCCTCTTCTTCTATCCAGCGCGAGTAGCTTCTATAATAAACAAATTCAGCCAAGGGATTTTTAAAATACTTCTTGCTTTCAATTGCCATTTTTTTAACATTTTCCGGAACCTCCCGTCTCTGCTCTCTTAGTCTGGCACGCTCTTGTCTATAAAGAATATAGGCTTTAGCCGCCTTGGCATAATCCATTAAGATCAACTTGGTTTCTACCACGTCTTGGATGTTCTCAACTCCAGGGAAGGTAGTCTTTTCGTATTTTTTATTAAGATCCCTGACCACCTCTTCGCCTACTTTTTCAGCGTCACTTTCCGAACCCTCTTGAGAAGCATTCATTGCTTTTAAAATAGCAGCTACGATCTTATTTTTATCAAAGGCAACTATACTTCCATCTCTCTTTTTAATAAATTTCATCATTTATTTTTAAATAAATTTTAATAAAAACAATTATACACTTAAAAAGTTAAAAAAGTAATCAACAAATTTATTATAAGGTAACAAACTTGTTTTTTTAAAAAGAAAATTGTACTATTTTTTTCCTTTTCTCAAAAAAGAAGGTATATCCCAATCGGAATTTTTCTTTTTATTAGAGGACGGCTTTTCTTTGCCATCCAATGAAACTTCTTTAGAAATCACCTCGCTATCTTTTTGAACGGATTCGGTTTTGTCCGAAAAATTCTGAGAACTAAACAGACTCGGCGAGGACGAAGCGGTAAATTTAACGGTCGGATTACCGGAAAATCCCGTAGCAATAAGAGTGACCTTAACCGTTCCGGGTTTCATTCTTTTATCCCAATAAGCGCCAAAGATTATTTTAGCGCTGGAATCAACCGACTCCGAGATCGTTTTGGCTATGTCATTCACCTCCGACATTTTCAAGTCTCTTCCTCCAGAAATGCCCAATAAAATTCCCCTGGCTCCCTCTATAGAAACATCGAGAAGCGGGGAATGAACAGCTTGAGTTACGGCCTTCATAGCCCTCCCCTCGCCAGAACTCATCCCGATACCGACTATCGCGGTACCAGCCTCTTGCATGATCGCGCGCACATCGGCGAAGTCAACGTTGACGATGCCCGGCATAGCAATAAGATCAGCTATTCCCTGCACGGCATAACGCAAAACCTCATCAACTATCTCAAAAGCTTTTATTAACGGCGTATCTTTATCTATAACCGAAAATATTCTGTCATTGGGAACGACTATCATTGTGTCTACCTTTTCCTTAAGTTTTTGCAATCCCTCATCGGCTATTCTTCCTCGTTGAGACCCCTCAAAGGAAAAAGGCTTAGTAACAACGGCGACGGTAAGAGCACCCGTTTCTTTTGCAAGTTCAGCTACAACCTGAGAAGCGCCAGTTCCGGTACCACCACCAAGACCAGCGGTAATAAAAACCAGATCCGCTCCCTTTATCGCCTCTATGATCTCGGCCTTAGTTTCCTCCGCGGCCTGCCTTCCCAATTCAGGATTCATTCCAGCGCCTAATCCGCGAGTTAGATTTTTACCTATATGTATCTTGTTTTTTACATCACAATAATCCAGATCTTGCGCGTCTGTATTTATAGCTATAAATTCAATGCCTTTCTCAAAATATTTTTTCATTCGATGTATAGCATTTCCGCCGCCGCCGCCAACACCAACAACTTTTATGGTAGCCTGGCCATGAGCTATCGATTTATCATCAGATGTTCTTTTTTTGTTATCGTTAGACATTTTTTTAAAAATATTAAATAATTTATGGCTTTAAATAACCCATCATCTTATTAAACCAACTTCCAACATTCTCTCCTTTATCTTCAAATTTTTCACTCCCCCAAAGAACCAGCCCCTCAGAACAAGCGAACTCCGGATCTTCGATCTGTAAATTCAATTCGCCATTTGCTATTTCCAGAGAAGAAGTTTCCGGAATACCTATCTGAGCCGGTAATTTCAACTCCCTTTTTGCCAAATCAACTATTCCGGCGATCTTTGATCCGCCGCCAACCAACACGATCCCCGCAGGCAACTGGCCATCCTTGCCTATAAATTTAAGTTCGCTGTTTACAAATTCAAATATCTCCGCCAAACGCGTTTCAATTATCTCGGCAACGGATCTGGGTGTGGTTGTATTTTTTGCGTTCGGATCTATTTTCCTTAAGTCTATAATCTCTTTACCGGAAACCTCCCTAGCTAGAGCGGAACCAAAAGAAAGCTTTATTGCTTCTGCGGCAACGACCGAAGTCTTTAAAATTATCGCAAGATCATTAGTAACATTGCTTGCGCCGACAGGAAGAACGGCGGCGTGAATAAGCTTGCCTTCTTCATAAACACAAATGCCGGTAGTGCTAAAACCAATATCAACCAGTACCACACCCAGATCCTTTTGATTTTTTGACAGAACGGAGCGGGCACTCGCAAGAGGGCCGAAAATTAAGCCGCCTATAATTCCGCCCGCCGATTCCACACACTTTGTTAAATTTTTAATAGCGGGCTCAAAAACGTCGATAATCAAACTGTTCACCTCCAAACGATTACCGGTCATTCCAAGAGGATCACGAATATCTCCGATACCGTCAACTATATATTCTTTAATAATTGCATGAAGGACTATGCGATTCGGCGATAGCTTAACTGCCTGCGATGCCTGCACGGCCCTATCGATGTCATCTCTGTGAATTTCATAATCGGCCCTGGAAACAGCCA
The DNA here is from genome assembly GCA_023474975.1 of Patescibacteria group bacterium. Taxonomy (GTDB): domain Bacteria; phylum Patescibacteriota; class Minisyncoccia; order UBA6257; family 02-FULL-45-10c; genus JAHILT01. Next base: position 349 of record JAMCXE010000029.1, on the reverse strand, counting down.
CTATTCCACGCGAAAATTGAGTATGCACATCGGAACTTTCAACATTCACATATATATTTTTAAGCGCTTTTTTGGAAAAATTCTTTATCTCGCCAAAGATCTGATTCAAGCTTCTGCTAACCTCGGGAAAGTCATCTATCGCCCCCTTGCGCATACCAGAACAGGGCGATTTAAAAACGCGCAAGATCGATATCTTTCCATCTTCCGCAATTTGCCCAACCATGGCCTTGATACTGCCAGCGCCTATATCCAGACCCGTAATATAATTTTCTGACATCTTTAAAAAATTTATTATTAAAAAAATAACTCCGATACTTGCATGCGGCGGCTCTCCTTTTTCCCTGAATTT
>JAMCXE010000043.1 GCA_023474975.1 Patescibacteria group bacterium | reverse complement strand
TTGCGTTAGGCTAAATCAACTTAGGGATTCTCCCGAATTTTTTAATCTTTTTTATAACAGCTGCAGCAGTAATGCAATTAATCATTTGAATAAGGTGCTGGATCAAGAGGTGCCGTGGTTTTATAAGTATATGGCTCCAGGTTACTTGGATGGAGCGTTAGCAAGGCGGGGAGTGATAGATGCGGTTTGAGCGCTATTTTTGCTATGCTATATTAAATCAATCTTTGGCCTATGTTTATGAGAAAAATTACTAGATATTTTTTATATTTTGCGGCGATCATTTTGCTAGGCGGAGTGGTTGGGTCCAATGTTCATGCTGCTACGAAAATAAAGCCCTATAAATATACCCGCATTTTTTATTATCGAGATAGTAAATTGGCGCGCCAGTCTTTATTTACGCATCCTAGCTACATCGATGTGCTTGCGCCGCAATCCTATGCTTTTAATAATGACGGAAAACTTGTTGGAAGTATAAATGCTTCCATTATCTCTTTTGCCCAAAAGCATAAAATTAAAGTTATGCCGCTAGTGACTAATGATGAATTCAGCCAAGATTCGTATGAGGCGATACTTGATAATATGACAACCCAAGATATTGCTATTTCTTCGCTCGTCAGCGAAGCTCGGAAAAATAATTATTGGGGTTGGCAAATAGACTTTGAACAAATGGATGCTTCTTATAAAGATAAATATTCGGATTTTATCAAAAAAGCCGCAGCTGAATTGCATAAGAACAATTTAATTCTCAGCGTAGCGGTGATAGCTAAGGTATCTGACGATCCAAACGATTATCCCAATGATCTTTGGCGGAAAACCATTGGTGTGTATGATTATTCAAATTTATCCGCAAGCGCTGATCTTATAAGTATTATGTCCTATGACGATCCAAATTCAACAGGTCCGGTAGCAGAATATCCGTGGCTTAAAAAAGTTATTGATTACAGTGTAAAGTTAATGCCCGCTAGCAAAATATCTCTTGGTATCCCGTTTTATTATTGGCAGTGGAGCAATGCTACGGGAAAGCGTATTGGTATAGGCGGAAAAATCGGCATTAATAATGTTATTAAAAAACACAGAGTTGCTTACCATTATAGTACTAAGCAAGAAGCTCCTTATTTAACGTACTGGAATCATTCCAAGTTATATACGATTTGGTATGAAAACGCCCGAAGTATTAAAAAAAGATAGACCTCATCAAGAACTACAAATTTAATGGTTTTTCGGGATGGGCGCTTGGGTTAGAGCTAGCGAGTGTTTACGACGCGTTTAGACAGGTTAAATAAATTTAGTGCGGAAAAAAAGGGGGGGGTTGTTTAAAATCCACTAGATGATGCACTCTCATCATCAAAAAATGAGTTCGTATCTGGTTTTGTGGCTCCCGAATTAAAACCCTCGCAAACTTTTGAAATCATTTTGCCAAATCTGATACATAAATCCAAAAAGCGAAATCTGAAATGATGCGCCCCGCCTCCTTTGCCCCAGAAAAATAGTGGCGGGGCTGGGCGAGCGAACACCCTCGTCTTCAAAAAATGAGTTCGTATCTAATTTCTTGGCTCCGCGACCAGGACTCGAACCTGGAACCATCGCCTTAACAGGGCGCCGCTCTACCATTGAGCTATCGCGGAATGTAGGATAGAAATAATATAGCAAAAAAGAAATAAAAAATAAATAGCTGGCCTTACCGATCGCCACTTCTCGTTTGCTGGAGCATTTTATACTATAATTAAATCAATATCTTTTGAAATCGTTCCCATACGCATTTTCTATCCGTAAAAAAAATAATAAACGAATAAATTATTTATGAGTCTGGCGATAATAACGGTGATTTTATTGGTGGCTACCGCACTTCTTTTTACTTTTACTAATGGCTTTACTGATTCGGCTAGTCAGGTGGCAACGATCATATTTTCCAGAAGTTTGGGTTTGGAGGTTTCTCTTTTAATAGCAGCGATAGGCAATTTTGTTGGAGCGTATTTTCTTGGCACTGCCGTTGCGCAGACGATCGGGTCAGATATTATTAATCCGCATGTATTGCAACAATCCGGAAGTTCTGGCGTATTAGTCGTTTTTGCGGCTTTGATCAGCGCAATTTCTTGGAATGTTGTAGCTTGGTATTTGAGTATCCCATCTTCTTCATCTCATGCTTTGATCGGGGGACTCATCGGCTCTTTTTTATTTAGTTGGGGTCCCAATCCGATAAATTGGGATAAGGTGATCGCGATTGTTATCGTGATGCTTATTTCTCCGATCGTGGCATTTGCAATTACTTATTTTTTTACTCAAATGACGCTCTTTTTTTCTCAGTGGAGCTCTCCGAAAATAAATAAGCTCTTTAAAGATCTTCAAGTTTTTTCATTGATTGCGCAATCCTTATCTCATGGAACCAATGACACTCAAAAAACGATCGGTGTAATATCTTTTTCTTTGGTTATTCTCGGCATGTCTGGTTCTTCCGGGGGCAAGTTATTAATTCCAAATTGGGTGGTGCTTTCTTGTTCGCTGGCTATGTTCTTAGGAACATTGCTTGGCGGAAAGGGTATTATCAAGAAAATAGGATCGGGTCTCTATAAAATAAGACCGATCCATGGATTTGCCTCTCAGACATCGTCTTCGATAGTTATTTACTTAGCTTCGATCCTAGGATTTCCGGTTTCTACCGGACAGATCATGTCTTCTTCGGTGATGGGTGCCGGAGCAGCTTTCCGTCCGAAAATGATCAGGTGGCAAATAGCACAGGAAATGGTGGCTGTGTGGGTATTCACTATTCCAGCCACTGCTTTATTGGCCGGAATTTTATTTTTGATACTTAACAAAATTTTCTAAATCAGGATATAATTAAAGTTTGAAATAGAGAGCGTTGAAAGTCGAATGTCGAATGTCGGAAAGTAGAAAGTCGAAAACAGAAGATTGAAAAATAAATTTAAAAATATAAAAAATGGCATTTTCTTTTTTAAAAAGATATGATTTTTATCAGCAGTTAATAGCTCAGTCGGAAAAAACGCAAGAAGGTCTTTTGGCTTTATCTGATTTCGTTTGTGATCCAACTTCGGAAAAGCAGAAGGATGTTAGTAGAATAGAGGAGGAGGCTGATGAAATAAGAAGAATTTTAATTGAAGAATTGAATAAAACATTTGTTACTCCAATTGATAGAGAGGATATTTTTTCGCTATCGCGTTCGATCGATGATGTTATGGATTATGCGGAAACAACGGTAGAAGAAATGACGATTTTGAAAATTGAGCCGGATAATTTCATAAAAGAAATGGTCGGCGTTTTGTATGGGGCGAGTAAGGATATTGTTTATGCGGTAAAGAACATAAAAGATCATCCTGCATCCTGCACCGAACATATTATCAAGGCCAGAAAGGCGGAGAAAAAAATAGAGCATTTGTATCGCGAGGCTTTGGCGGCTCTTTTTAGCACTAACGATGTCATTAAAATTTTAAAGACGAGGGAAATTTATAGACATTTATCCAACGCCGCCGACAGGGTTGTGGACGCCGCCGATGTTATAGGGGATATTATTGTAAAAAATACTTAGATAGATGCGAGGGCGAAAGAATAATTCCGGAAAAATTTGCGCGGAGCTTGATTTGCATATGCTTACGCGCGCTCAAGCCGAGATCGAGCTTTATGATTTTTTGGAGAGGGCGTACGATCTTGGTTTTCCCAAGGTTCTTATAATTACGGGCAAGGGAACGAATTCTCCAGACGGAGAGAGCGTCCTGCGGCCTTTTGTGGAAAATCTATTGAGGCGGGAAAAATTAAAATTTAAAAAAGCCGGAGTGGATCGCGGTGGGAATGGTGCTTTTGAGGTTTGGCTGTAGATCTATTGCTATAATTAATGTATCACAAATAAGGCCAATTTTAATTTAAAATAGTATGCTGAGTTTTAATTCATTTCTGGATAGTTTTTGGAAAAAGAAATGGCTGCCGTATGCCGTTCTAACACTTATCGTTTTTGCGGTTTATGCGCGAACGATCGGTTTTAATTTTACGTATCTAGACGACAATACTTTAATTTTGAATAACTATCGTTTTATTTCCGAGCCGGTCCGCATTTTAAAGACTTTTGGGCGCGATGTGTTTCATGGATCGGGTTCTGACGCTTTTTATTACAGACCATTTTTGACCATTTATTTTATGATCGGGGCATTTATTGGCGGACAAAGTCCGGTCGGTTATCATTTTCTAAATATACTTGTTCACCTGGCCACCGTTTTTTTGCTTTTTATTTTTTTGCAAAAACTCCAATTTAACCGCATTGTTTCATTTTTTGTTTCCTTGATATTCGCGGTTCATCCTGTTTTAACTCAGGCCGTGGCTTGGATTCCGGGATCGAACGATTCTTTGGTGGCGATGTTCGTTTTGGCGTCTTTTATATTTTTTATCGATTATCTTGGATCGGGAAAATGGAAATATCTATTTTGGAACTTTATTTTTTGGTTAAGCGCTCTTTTTACGAAAGAAACGGCTGTTTTTGCTCCGATCTTATTTATTATTTATGCGCTACTGCAGAAAAGAAAATTTACCACATCGGATAAAAATGCGGATCTAAGCAGGCTTTTATTTGCAATAATAGGCTGGCTATCAGTCTTTATATTTTGGTTCTTGCTTCGCGATCAGGCTTTGGGAGGAAGGCTTTTGGGCATGCCCGTTATAAGCGCTTTTAGCAGTATTTTTAATAACTTGCCCTCCGTTTTTTTGTATATAGGAAAAGCTTTATTTCCGGTCAATCTTTCCGTTTTCCCTTTTTTATTAGATCAGACTTTTGTTTATGGTTATTGTGCTACGGTGTTTATTATTTTAGCGCTATATCTCAGCTATTTTGGCCGGGAAAATAATATTTCGGCTATAAGCAGTGACGCAAATCGTAGAAAAATTAATTGGAAAAATATAATTTTTGGAACTACGTGGTTTTTGGTTTTTTTAATTCCATCTTTTCTGCGTCCGAATTTACAGGTGGCTCCGGATCTTTTGGAGCATAGAATATATTTGCCGATCATAGGCTTTTTTATTGTTATTTTGGAAATAGACTGGGCACATGTCGGCAGACGGCTTAGCCATTTTATTAAAATTTCTTCGCAAAAGATCAATTACGCGCTCTTGTTTTTGCTTGTAGCTGTTTTAGCCATAACTACATTTTTTTATAGTCAAAATTTTAGGGATAAAATATCTTTTTGGACCGATGCGGTTAAAAATTCTCCGCATGCGCCGCTAGCTCACCGCAATTTAGGCGCGATGTATTGGTTGGACGGAGAGGCGGACATGGCAAAGCCGGAATATGAAAAGGCGCTGGAATTAAATCCGAATGAGCAGATGGCTCACAACAATCTGGGGCTGATCTATGCCCAGAAAGGCGACTATCAAAGCGCCATAAATGAGTATCAGGCGGAGTTAAAAACAAATCCTTATTACGACAACGCTCTTTATAATGAAGGTTTGGCTTATTGGAATATGGGCAAAAAAGATGAGGCGGCTAAAAATTGGGAAGAAACTATAAATGTAAATCCGGATTACTTGGATGCTTATAAGGCATTGATAGCTTATTACCAAGAAAAAGGCGATTCCAAAACTGCGGGAATATATTATTCCAAACTTCAGGAAATGTCTCAGTGATCGCTTATTTTGATCAGTGCGACTCCGAATCCGAGCTTTGTTGCTTTTTTAAAAAGAGAGTGGTATTGTCTTTTTAATTAAATATTTTTTGTAAGCCCCTATATGTCGCAAGACATGGGGCGTTTTCTGTGTTTATGGATAAAAAATTTAAATTAATATCGCAATATAAGCCAGCGGGCGATCAGCCGGGTGCTATAAAGCAGCTTATTTCTGGTTTGAAAAATGGCCAACGATACCAGACACTTTTGGGAGTCACCGGTAGCGGCAAGACTTTCACGGTGGCAAATGTTATAGAAAGAGTGCAAAAACCGACCTTGGTCATCGCTCCAAATAAGACTTTGGCGGCGCAGCTATATCAGGAGTATAAGGCATTTTTTCCTGATAATAAGGTTTGTTATTTTGTTTCCTACTACGATTATTATCAGCCCGAAGCCTATATTCCGGTTACCGATACATATATAGATAAAGAATCAATGATAAACGAGGAAATAGATAGGTTCAGACACTTGGCAACTTCAGCGCTTTTGACCAGGAGCGATGTTATCGTGGTTGCTTCCGTTTCTTGTATTTATAACCTTGGACTTCCGGAAAGATATTTTGAATCCGTAATAAAATTGGAGGTTGGGCAATTAATAACTCGCGGAGATCTGATAAAACAGTTGATAAAAATAGGATTTGCTAGAAATAATACCGTTGTAAAAAGAGGTGAGTTCCGCGTGCGCGCAGGAGTGATCGAAATAATAGCGGCTTCCGAAGAACTTGTTTATCGGATCGAACTTGATGATCAAAAGATAGTGGATTTGGCTATTTTGGAAAAAACAACCAGGACGATAAAAGAAAAGCTTGGCGATTTGGTGATATTTCCGCCAAAACATTTCGTCACCAGTTTACCTGATAGGGAGCGCGCCATAAAGGATATTAAAGAAGAATTAAAGGAGAGATTAAAATATTTTGAAAAAAATGGATTACTTTTAGAGGCGGAGCGGTTGGAACGCCGGACAAAATATGATTTAGAAATGATAAAAACTTTGGGTTTTTGCCACGGCATTGAAAATTATTCCAGACACTTGGCCGGTAAACTTGCCGGTGAACCGCCCGATACTCTTTTGGAGTATTTTCCTAAAGATAAAAATGGTAAACCTGATTTTTTGACTGTCATAGATGAAAGCCATATTGCTGTGCCGCAAATTTCAGGAATGTATGCGGGGGATCAGGCACGAAAAAAAATTCTAGCTGAGCACGGCTGGAGATTGCCGTCTGCTTTAGACAATAGGCCGCTTAATTTTAAGGAATTTCAAGAAAGAGTCGGCCGAGTTATTTTTACTTCAGCAACTCCGGGAAATTTTGAAATGGAAAGATCGGAGCAAATCGTTGAACAGATCGTTCGACCGACGGGATTGATAGATCCCAGAATAGAAGTGCGGCCAGTGTTTAATAAAAAAACAAATAAGGGCCAAATAGATGATGTTATGGCAGAAGCGATCAAGACCGCAAAAAAAGGCGAAAGAACGTTGATAGTAACGCTGACCAAGAAGATGGCGGAAGAATTGAATGATTTTTTACTGGAAAAAGGATTTAAGTCAACATATATGCACAGCGATACCAAGACCATTGACCGAACTACGATCTTGAGCGATTTTAGAAAAAAGAAATTCGATATTCTTATTGGCATCAACTTGCTTCGTGAGGGACTGGATCTTCCGGAAGTTTCTTTGGTAGCGATATTAAATGCGGATAGCGAAGGATTTTTGCGTTCGGAAACATCTCTTATCCAGACGATGGGCCGTGCGGCGAGAAATGTTGAGGGAAGGGTCATTTTGTATGCGGATGGCGTCACGGGATCAATGGATCGGGCCATGAAGGAATGTGAGCGCCGAAGAGAAATACAGCTTGCATACAATCAAAAACATCACATTGAACCAAAGACAATTATAAAAGAAATAAGAGAGTTCGATTAAAAATATGAAAGACAAAATAATCGTAAAGGGAGCCCGGGTCAATAATCTTAAAAATATCGATCTGGAGATCCCAAAAAATAAATTAGTTGTTTTTACGGGGCTTTCCGGAAGCGGTAAGTCTTCTTTGGCATTTGAAACTATTTTTGCCGAAGGTCAGCGAAGATATATAGAATCTCTTTCTCCGTATGCCAGGCAGTTTTTGGGTCAAATGGAAAAGCCCGATGTGGATGAAATTACCGGACTATCTCCGGCAATAGCTATAGATCAAAAAGCGCATTCGCATAATCCACGTTCGACCGTGGCCACGCTTACCGAAATTTATGACTATTTAAGAGTTTTGTATGCCAGAATAGGACAGCCGTTTTGTCCGGAGTGTGGTAGACCAATAAAAAAGATGAGTTTGGAGGAGATGGTAGAATCGATACAAAATAATGCGGCTAAAAATAAATCTGCCTATGCCACGATCATCGCGCCGATCGTCCGAGGCAGAAAAGGAGAATATTTCCAATTATTACAAAATCTTTTCGAAGATGGCTTTGGCGAGGTGAGGATCGATGGAAAAATAAAGTCCTTGCATGAAAGGATAGAAATGTCGCGTTATGGTATGCATACTATTGAAGTGATCGTTGATAAGGTTATGGTTGGTGATCAGACGCGTCTTTTTGAAGCGGTTGAAACGGCTTTGGATTACGGTAAGGGATTGGTTATCGCCGCATTTGAGAATAATGGCGAGATCCTATTTTCATCTCATTGGACCTGTCCGTACGATAGCTTTGCTTTTCCGGAAATAGAGCCCCGACTTTTTTCTTTTAATAGTCCTTACGGCGCCTGCGAGGCTTGTCATGGTTTGGGGCGTGATTTTTTTGACGAAACAAAGATCTGCGAAGTTTGCAGCGGAGCGCGTCTTAAAAAAGAAGTGTTAGCTATAAAAATAAATAATAAAAATATCCACGAAGTGGTTTCTTTGACCATAGACAAAGCTTATGAATTTTTTGCGGAATTAGAAGACGTGCTTTCTGAAAATGAAAAAATAATAGCTAAAAATGTGATGAAAGAAATAGTTTCGCGTTTGGAATTTTTATTGGAAGTTGGTTTGGATTATTTAACCCTAAACCGCGAATCCGGTACGCTTTCGGGGGGAGAATCGCAGCGTATTCGTTTAGCGAGCCAGATAGGATCAAAGCTTTCCGGAACGCTTTATGTTTTGGATGAACCAACGATAGGATTGCATGAAAGAGATAATGAACGTCTATTGAAATTATTGAAGCAGCTTCGTGATTATGGAAATACTTTGATCGTAGTTGAACACGATGAACGTGTAATTTTGAACGCGGATCATCTAGTTGATATCGGCCCAGGACCGGGAATAAAAGGTGGAACCATTGTTAGATCTGGAGATATGCCAGCTGTTTTGAAACAGCCGGCCGGCAGATCATTGACCATTGATTATCTAACCGGAAAAAAAGAGATAGAATTGCCGGGCAGAAGGCGCGATAAAGATAGGGGATCTATAAAAATAATCGGCGCCTCTTCGAACAATATCAAAAATCTGGACTTTGAAGTCCCTCTCGGAAGGTTTGTTTGTATTACCGGAGTTTCGGGAAGCGGAAAATCGACTTTGGTAGAAAATATATTTTCTAGGAACGTTCAGAAAAGAATCGGCGGTTTTAATAATCTCGAAAATATTTCAAAAATTTTCGGAACTGAATATGTAAAAAGAATAATAGAAATAGATCAGTCGCCGATAGGCAAGACGCCGCGATCTAATCCGGCGACATATACCGGAGTTTGGGGTCCTATAAGGGATCTTTTCTCAATGTTGCCCGAAGCTCAGGAGAGGGGGTACGGAAAGTTTGTTAAATCTTTTAATCGTTCGGGCGGAAGATGCGAGGCCTGTGAGGGCGCCGGTATGAAAATAATTGAAATGCATTTTTTGCCGGATGTATTGGTAAAATGCGATGTTTGTCACGGTAAAAGATTTAACAAAGAAACTTTGGAGGTGAAATATAAAGGCAAGAGCATTGCTGAGGTTTTGGATATGACCGTGGATGAGGCTTATGATCTATTTTCTGAAATTTATCAGATAACCGACGTATTGAAAGTTTTAAGGGAAGTCGGTTTGGGATATATAAAACTTGGGCAAAGCGCCACGACTCTTTCCGGCGGTGAAGCTCAGCGCATAAAATTAGCTAAAGAGCTGGCTAAGCCGATGGCCAGGAACGTAGTGTTCGTTTTGGATGAGCCGACGACCGGTCTTCACTATGAAGACGTAAAAATGCTTTTGGATGTTTTGCAAAAACTAGTAGACAAGGGCAATTCAGTGATAGTCATCGAGCATAATATGCATGTAATTAAAACAGCCGACTATATCATCGATATGGGGCCGGAAGGCGGATCAGGCGGCGGAAAAATAATCGCTACGGGAACTCCGGAAGAAATAGTTGAAGTTAAAAGATCACATACGGGAAAATATCTGAAACCATACTTGACTAAATAGGCTTTTTCTTAAAGTATTAAAGGTAGCATAACTTTAAAAAAGAGAGGTAATGGTATGGCTGAGGTAAAGAGGGTGTTTAGATTGTCTCGTCTTCCTTCGGATATCAGAAAAGATAACGCAGTTTTAATGCGTCAGGGATATCTTATCTTTGATGATGATACCGAGCTGAAGCTTTTTGAGATCGAAAAAAAATATTTTATGGAGTGCAGGAGCACGGATCGATCTAATCCTCAGGAATGGAAGATCGAAATTCCTTTTTGGGTTTTTGGCGGATTATGGTTCGCTACCCATGGCATTAGGATATCTAAGCGCTTTTATGCCCAAAAGTCTTTAGACAACTTTATCTTTAAATTCAGTGTCTTTGAAGGTTTGTTGCGCGGCCTGGTTCTCTTAGAGATCGAATTTCCGGATAAAGAAGCTGCGGATCGGTTCAAGCTTCCCGAAGACTTTATTGTTAGGGAGGTTACCGATGATGAAAGGTACGGAGATCAGCATCTTGCGATCTTTGGAATTCCGGATTAATTTTGTGAATTTTTTTTAAAATTCTCTGGCCCGACGGCTGCCACAAAGCCGTTTTTGTTTTATTTATTGACAAGAAGGCAACACTGAGAGTATAGTTTGGCTGTTCTTAAAAAACAAAAATATATCCTTTAAGGAGGAGTTGATAATTATGAATCGCTTGAAAGCTTATACTTGCAGTTTGAAATTGAGACTTTTCAGGGTTCTTTTAGGGACTCAGGGTTTCACTACATTTCCTTCGTGGAGTGGCTTCGGTGCCGTACTTAATGGCTCCCCAGTCGAAATGAAAAAAGAAATTGAGGAAATAAGAACACTTTTCAAATTTCTTGTTCCCGATCATTGTGTCATTAATGGTCCGACATTTTCCGCTGGCGGAGTTTATGCGATGTATGTTTGGCCAAAAGATGACGAAAACTACAGGAAGGCTCATAAGCATTATCCGCAGATGCAGAAAATGACCGAGGCGTCAAAGAAATAATTATTCAGTAAAAAACTCCGGGTTGCGCGGCTTTCCCATAAAAGCCGCTTTTTGTTTTGATTTTTAACGGGATATGAGTAATATAGAAGCAATATGGCAATAACTGTTTATGAAAAAATAAAAAAGATCTCTAAAACTTTTCCCAATTCTCCGGGCGTGTATTTTTACTTAGACGGAGCCAAAAAACCTATTTATATAGGCAGAGCCGGATCTCTTAAAAAAAGGATCGCGAGCTATTTTAGGACAAAGGATCCGCGCATTGCGGAGATGGTGCGGTCTGCGAAGGGATTAAAATTTGAAAAAACCGCGACTCTTTTGGAGGCGATAATTTTAGAGGCTAATTTAATTAAAAAATATTGGCCAAAATATAATATTCAAGAAAAAGACAATAAATCTTTTGATTATCTGGTCATCACCAAAGACAAATACCCAAGGATCTTAACAGTGCGAGGCAGGGAGCTTCAAAAATTCGGTGCAGGAAAGGCTAAAATATTTGGACCGTATCAAAGTTATCGTTTACTTAGGACTGCCTTAGGACTGGTAAGAAAAATCTTTCCTTTTGGCAAGTGCCAGCCCGGTCAGGGCAGGCCATGCTTTGATTACCAGATCGGTCTATGTCCGGGAATATGTATAGGTGAAATTTCCGCTAAAGATTATAAAAAAAACATAGATAATATCGCTTTATTTTTTGGCGGCCAAAAGAAAAGATTGCTAAAAAAACTAAAAAAAATGAATCCGCCAGCTGGCGGACCTGAAAAGATAGCAGCGCTGAAGCACGTTGCCGATATTGCATTGCTTCAGCAAAATGAAAGGATCGGCATTCAAAAGGGGGACGGCGTATTTGGAAGGGTCGAGGGTTATGACATTTCTCACTTGTCCGGTAAAGATCCAGTTGGCGCTATGGTTGTTTTTGAAAATGGCGAGAAAAATCCGGCGGAATATCGCTTATTTAAGATCAAGGATCTTAAAGGGGGCAAGAATTACAGCGACATAGACATGCTTAAAGAGGTCTTGGAAAGAAGATTCAATCATAAAGAGTGGTCTTTTCCCGACGTTGTTTTTGTTGACGGCGGAATGAATCAAGTTAAAGCCGCAAAAGAAATTTTGGCCAAAAGGAATATTTTTATTCCTATTGTTGGCCTAGCTAAGATCGGCGGGCATAGTGCCAGCGCTTATATGGCGGATAAGCTGATAATCGCAAATTCTAAAAGATCCGGCAGAGAACTTTTGATCTCTTCTAAAAAAATATTCCAAGCGATAAGAAATGAAGCTCATAGATCAGCGATATCTTTTAATAGGAGGCGGGGCAGAGGATTTTAAATCATTGACTTTTTTGCTGTTTGGCGTCATTCTAACAAAAGTTTTTATTTTGATAATTTAATATTAAGGAGGATGGATCATTATGCCGAATTCGCTTGAATTGCCGAGATATTGGACGCCGTTTGATATTTTTGACCTGAGAAGGGCAAGGAGTTTTGAATCCCTTTTTAAGGTGGCTCATTCGGTTTTACTTAGAATGCCTCAGCCGGTTTCTATGGTTTGCGGACCAATAACCTCGGGAGGCAGAGGCGGCAGAGTTGAGAATATAAAGATCTTTAAAAAGACGATCGATGAATTGTCTGCTAAGAATATCGAGGTCTTCAGTCAAATGCCCTTTGAGAGACCTATATGGAAAATTCAAAGGATATCCTATTGCGAAGGCGGATATAATGTCTTGGATAGTTTTTATCTTCCTATTTTTGAGTCCGGTCTGATAAAGGCTTTTTACTTTATACGCGGATGGGAAAGTTCTTTTGGGGCTAAATGGGAGCATGGGCAGGCCAAAAGATTGAAAATAAAAATAGTTTATTTGTGAAATATAAAGCCGCCTCGGTTTTTCCCGGGCGGCTTTTTTATCGGAAAAATGCTATAATTTAATACATAAATTTGATATTAAAAGTAAAAATGGTTTATTCGGATAAAGATCTAAAAATATTAATAGAACAGGGAAAGTTGGGTTTTGAACAAGAATTGGCTCCGGATCAGATCGGCCCCGCCCAACTTCATCCTATTCACATCCTCGAATTTAAGGTTTTTCGTATAGATAAATTCAGTCTTTTGGATACCAAAAAGCCAATTCCCGCACATTTTATGGATACTATTAAATTAGAAAAAGAAGAGCCCTTTATTGTTCATCCGGGAAGCTTTATTATAGCCAGCACGGCCGAATATATAAAAGTTTCTGATGACATCGTTGTTACGGTAGAGGGAAAAAGTTCTTTGGCGAGAATGGGGATATTGGTGCACACGGCCGGATTCGTAGATCCGGGTTTTGAAGGCACCATTACTTTAGAGATCAGTAATCAGTCTAATGTCGCTGTAGCTTTATATCCGGGAATGTATATTTGCCAAATAGCTGTAAGCCCGCTGACTTCACCGGCGGAAAATCCATATAGTAAAAGAAAAAAATCTTTATATATGAGGCAAAAAGGTCCAACCATGACAGATACGAGGAATCTTTTTAAAAATAACTGATTATTTTAAAAAATGTTCAAAAAGATCTATAGATTTTTTGATAAATTCGAGGATGTGAATAGGATGAAGTTGAGCCATAGTCCTATAGTCTATGCTTTTTTAACCGGGGCGGGAATAATCCTCTTTTGGAGGGGTATTTGGCATGCCGCCGATGAAACTCCTTTTTTGCAGGACAGCTATGTTTCTATTGTCATCGGAGCGATCTTGCTTCTAGCGATCGGCACATTCATTTCATCGTTCATCGGAAATGAAATAATAATTTCCGGAAATAAAAAAGAAGAAAAACTGGTCTATAAAATAGCCGAGTCGGAAAAGCTTGATCTGGAAAATGAATTTGAAGGAGGAGAAAAA
>JAMCXE010000047.1 GCA_023474975.1 Patescibacteria group bacterium | reverse complement strand
ACTTGCCACTTATCTACTTGTTCTTCTGGATTTTCTACTACGACGTCTGTGTTTATCATGGCAAGTTTCAAGATCTGTTCTTCGCTGAATGTTTTTTCGTTTTTCTGTATTCCGGACAAACTCATCCTAGCTTCCGTAAGAGTTCCGGTTTTATCGGTTAAAATCACCGTGATGTTTCCAAGGACTTCTGCGGCCAGCAGCTTTCTTACAACTCCCTTTTTATAAACCAATCGTTGCACGCCCATTGCCAGAACCACTGTCATTGCGACTGGTAATCCTTCGGGAACAGCAGCTACTAGTATTGCTATCGAGATTAAAAACATTTCTAAAATAGGTTTACCGTAATATATTCCCGTCAGAAAAACAGCTAAAGAAGCTATGCTCAGAATTATCGCTGCCTTTTTGCTTAGATTCATTATTTTTTCTTGAAGCGGGGTGGGGGGCTCTTGGGAACTTACCATTGACGCTATTTTTCCGATCTCTGTATTTTCTCCGATCGAAACCACTATTGCATTAGCAAATCCCTGCATCGCCAACGTTCCGGCAAAGACCATGCATTTTTGATCTCCCAATATGGCCTGAAAATTGACAGGTTCGGTACTTTTTTGTACGGGCAAAGATTCTCCGGTTAGCGTGGATTCATCGACTAAAAAATTATTTGTATAAATAAGCCGCGCATCGCAAGGTATTCTTTCTCCCTGAGAAATATGGATCAGGTCGCCAGGAGTTAATTCTTCTGCATTAATTTCGTATTCGTGATTTTCTCTAAGAACGCGCGCTCTTTTTTCTACATAAGTTTTAAGATTGTCCAGAGTCGTTTCGGCTTTATTTTCTTGATAGAACCCTAATGCGCTGTTAATAAGCGCGGCCGCATAAATAAAGATCGTGTTGGCGATATCTTTTAAGAGAAGGGTTATGGCTCCGGCAACTAGCAGCAGAAGGATGAGGGGATTTTTAAATTGATCTAAAAATATGTTTATTTTCGATCTTTTTGATTTTTCTGTAATTGAATTTGGGCCAAAGATCTGTAGGCGGCTTTTTGCCTCTTCTTCGGATAACCCGTCCTGGTTTGTTTCCAATATATTCATGCATTCATGAACAGGAAGCGCCCAAAAAGATTTTTTTATAACATTCGGTAAAATTGACATTTATTTCTTAATTATAACAAGAATCGCTATGCATTGTCGCTCCTAATAGTGGCTTATTATGTGTGTTATAATAAAAATATGAAAAAATATTACGATGTTTTTAGGCAATTTATTTCCGAAGAACATAAAAATTATAAAGTGATGATCGGAAAGGTACTAGCATCATCACTTTCCGGCTTTATAGCGGGGGCAATTTTTGCTTCTATTTTTTGGGCAATGGTAATATTCTTTTTGTTGTTTTTTCCGATCATTTTCAACTCTCATCCCTACATCTAAATTCGTATATTATTGATCGTAAAATATCCCGGTTACTGACCGGGATATTTTTTTAATAACATTTTTATTTATGCGCGGAAGGTGGAGGATTCCCTTCGGCAGGCTCAGGGCGAGAATGACCCTTCGGTAAACTCGGGGCGAGCCAACAAAGACATTTCCTAACTGGCGGAAGGTGGAGGATTCGAACCTCCGAGAGGATTTCTCCTCTGCCGCATTTCAAGTGCGGTGCATTCGACCACTCTGCCAACCTTCCATGTATATTAGATTAATATAAACAAATTTTAACCAATATTCAATTTTATTTGATATATTAGTAATAATATATCTTATTAATCATAATTAATTATGACAAAAAAGAATTACATAATTTTAATTTCCTCGATCATTTTACTGTTATTGATTTTATTTATTTTTTATAAAAATTCTGGAATGTTTTCCGCAAAAAGAGATAAATCCGTAATTTTATACGTGCAAGACGGCTGTTCTCATTGCGCGATCGTGGAGGATTATCTTAATGCCAATGACATTGCAAGTAAGTTTTCTTTTATCCAAAAAGATATTACCAATAATAATTCTAACCACAATGATCTTCTTGATAAAGTTAGGCTTTGCGGGTGGGGAAATGATCACAATATTGAAACCCCGTTTTTATGGGATGGGGTAAATTCTGAGTGTTCAATGGGGGATAGGGATATAATTAATTTTTTTAAGAGTCAGATCGCCTCGTCGACAGTTAATTTATAAGATCGTTTATTAAAAATTTTATCTATTTTTGTCGGTTCGTAGAAGTATTGTATAATATATGCGTCGATCGGAAGGCGTTCCAAACAATAGCGATCTTCGCTTGGAGCGCATTTATCTTTAGTGAATAATTTATAAATATGAATGATCAAAACCCAATAAAAAATCTTAACGAGTTTATCCAGAAAGTCGATGAAATGAAGAAAAAAGATAAAATGGATTTGTCGTCTGATCAGGATCTATCCATCGCTATAATGAACTTAATAAGCATTGAAGAGCATTTCTTTTTTTCTGGAGCCAAGCTTGGCAAAACTGGATACTACGACATGATCAAAGATATACGCGAGATGAGAAAGGATCTATTAAAAAGGATCATTAAAGAGTATGAGGGAGAGGTCTGGTGTATTTCCAAGCACTTGCTCGCCGCTTCTATGCGACTTATGGAAGTCGGGACCAAACAT
>JAMCXE010000041.1 GCA_023474975.1 Patescibacteria group bacterium | reverse complement strand
AAAGAGCGAGTTAGTTCGGCCCTAAAAAATACCGGTACAAAGCCACCATCCAAAGAGAACAGAAAGATCGTTGTGAATCTGGCTCCGGCAGATGTTAAAAAAACGGGTTCGCAATATGACTTGGCTATAGCGATCGGATACTTGTTGGCTAGCAAACAGATCAATGATTTTGATCAAAAAAACAAAGTATTTGTTGGTGAGCTGGCTCTTGATGGCGCGCTTCGCGGTGTAAGTGGAATTTTAAACATCGTTAGGATGGCCAAACAAAAAGGATTTAAAGAAATTTTTGTTCCCGAAGCTAATGTCAGAGAGGCTGCAATAATCGAAGGGGTGGATGTTTTCGGATTTAAAAATTTGAATGAATTGATACTTCATTTGGAGGGCAAGGTATCTAAGGAACGTCAGCCCAAAACGGACATTGAGCCAAGTTTTCACTATAAGCATCAACTTACGGATATATCTGATATAAGAGGACAAGAAAATGCAAAAAGAGCTTTGATGATAACAGCGGCCGGCGGTCATAATCTTTTAATGAAGGGCAGCCCCGGCGCGGGAAAAACGATGCTGGCTCAGGCGTTGGTTTCCATTTTGCCGCCGCCAGAACTTCAGGAAATAATTGAAATAACTCAAATATACAGCGCTGCCGGACTTTTGAACGGAAATTCTTTTATAGATTGGCGGCCATTTCGTTCTCCGCATCAAACAGCTTCGCCGCCGGCAATAATTGGCGGCGGGCAAAATCCGCGCCCCGGAGAAATTAGTTTGGCGCATAGGGGCGTTTTGTTTTTGGACGAGTTGCCGGAATTTCGCCGTGATCTATTAGAAGCGCTTCGCCAGCCGATCGAAAGCGGTCAGGCGGTTATTTCTCGCGCGAAAAACAACTTGGTTTTTCCGGCAAAATTTATCTTGGTAGCAGCTATGAATCCCTGTCCCTGCGGATATTACGGAGATCCTGAAAGGGAATGCAGATGCGCCGCTTTTGAAGTTTTAAGATATCAAAAGAAAATTTCCGGCCCTCTTTTGGACAGGATAGATCTGCAAATTGATGTCCCAAGAGTAAAATTGAATGAACTTCAAAATAAGAATCACGATAAGTCCATTGGGCAAAAATCCGCCGAAGATATAAGAAAAAGAGTCGTCGAGGCCAGAAATATCCAAAAAGAAAGATTGAAAAAATATGGAATACTTACAAATTCTGAAATGAACTCAAAGCTTTGTGACGAGATAATTAAGCTAGATACGGATTCTGATAAATTTTTAAAAGATATTTTTGAGAAATCGCTTATCTCTGCCAGAGGATACTATCGCGTTCTTAAAACGGCTCGAACTATCGCCGATCTGGATGGTTCCAAAGACGTGAAAGTCGCTCATCTTGCCGAGGCCTTTCAGTACCGCTTGAAAGAAAAAGAGTAGCAACTAAAACAATTATTAATTTCTAATTGCTAATTTCTAAATAATGACTCAAACCCCAAAACTTAAACAAGAAAGTTAAATTATTTTTAATAATTGGGTTTTGGGATTTATTTAGGTTAATTAGAAATTAGTCATTGTTTTAGTCCTAGGCTCCTATCAATACATAAATAGCGCACTTGGCTATTTCCGGAAGTAATCCGCCAACTACGGATTCATTGACCTTGTCTAGTGATATTTTTGCATTAGTCAGGCTTTCGCCGTAAAGATGATCTCCGCTTATATATGCCAGCTTGTGCCCATCCATATCTCTGATATGGTCTTCTTCGAAATATCCAAGCTTTCTTCCATCGTGCGCACGGATGTGATTTCCGTCGACAAATCCGGCTTTTTCATTGCCACGCCATATATCGTAACCAATTATTTTAAGCATTGTATCATTAAAAATTCGGCTGTAATTTTTTTATTTATCGGGGATCACCGAATTTTTTACCCGATCTTTTTAAAGTATAATAAAAACTATGTTTATTTACAATTAAAAATATTTTAAATTCCGTGTCTGGTTTAGTTTCTCTTTTTGTATTAATATATTAAAAATATATAGATTATTGCTGGGGTGGCGAAATTGGCAGACGCACTAGCTTTAGGAGCTAGCGCCGTAAGGCATGCGGGTTCAAGTCCCGCCCCCAGCACCACAAAGTTGATCCTATCAAAACAATAATAGTTTTCTGGTCGGTTTATTTTTTGAGGAGCGGTAGCGAGATTTTTTTGTGTCCAAATAAAATTCCCCGCCAGTAAGCGGGGAATTTTATTAAAGTTACTAAGATAATATGCTTTGCACTATGTATCTCATTGTTCCGGCCAGTAAGGCAACGGCAATAGCTACGATAGAGTACATAAGTTGATTTTTTGCTTTTGCTACCTTGTCTTCATCGCCAGCGGCTGTCAAATAAAGCCAAGCGGCATAGAAGATGAATAATATGGCGGCAACAAAGAATAGGCCGGTCAGCCAGTTCACTATTTTAGTAATAATGGATTCAACGGCAGACAAACTTGTGATATTCGTTGTCGGTACATTTACGCCGAAATTTGATTGACCAAAAGTCAAAACAGGAGAAAGAAGCATTATTCCCGTTATCGCTTTTTTAGCTAAGTTTTTCATAAGATTACTCGATAATACTGATCTACGAATGTTGCGAATAATAACGAATGATTACGAATACTGAATTATATTCGTTATCATTCGTAATATTTGTATGATTCGTATATTCGTATAATTTTATTTTTCCGACCTTTGCTTAATATTATGA
>JAMCXE010000038.1 GCA_023474975.1 Patescibacteria group bacterium | reverse complement strand
TATATGACTCCAAATGAATACCTGAACAAGCGGCAAAGCAGTCGATTGCCGACAAGAGATGTTATTACTTTACAAACCTAGAAGTGGCGGATATCTATCTGAACCTGGACAGTCTCTCGATCCGGCTATGGTCGGTCTTGAATAGGCTACGGTTTTTGGATTATCATTAAGATAAATTATATATGGAAAAATTAATGGGTTTTATATTGCTAATTATCGCGATAGCGGTATCTTATTATATTGTCACTAATTTAAATAAGCTGAACAACATAACGATCCCTGTTCCTAGTAATATTGTTAAATATTTTAAGATACAACCATTTCAGCGATAAGTATTGACGGAATAAAATAAAAAATGCGGCTTTTTGGTAGCCGCATTTTTTATTTTACTTTCTTTCCGACAGCTCTATGGAGATATTCATCTCCTTGTTTTTTCTTAGGATCTTTAAATTTATTTTTTCACCGACGCGCATATTTTCTAAAAAGTCCTGAATTGTTTTAGTTGGGGTTATTCTTTGTCCGTTGCACTCAAGAACAATATCTCCTTCAACCACTCCCGCTTTATAGGCGGGGGAGTTTTTTACGATAGCCTCGCGCGATCCTTTTTGACCTACGGCGATGGCTCCATAATCTACGGGCAGCCCCATTCTTTCCTTTAAGTCCTTATCTATATTTACATATCTTATTCCTAAAAAAGGACGACGTACTTCCCCGTATTTTTTAACATCATCGAGATCTTTTTTTGCGCTATTTATTGGTATTGCAAAGCCGATACTTTGAGCTCCTGAAATAATAGCTGCGTTTATGCCGATCACCTCTCCTTTTAAATTGATGAGCGGACCTCCGGAATTACCGGGATTTATAGCGGCGTCGGTTTGTATCAGACCTCTTAATTGTTGATCGTATGTTTCATCATTCTCTTCGTTGGGAGATATTACTCTTGATAAGCCGGAAACTATACCTTTCGAAACCGTGTTTTGGAACATGCCCAGCGCGTTGCCTATGGCCAAAACTTCGTCTCCGAGCTCTATTTTTTCCGAGTTACCGAGCTTAAGGGTGGGTAATTTTATCGCTGGTATTTTGAGAATAGCCACGTCTTCTATGGGATCCCTGGCCAAGATCTCTGCGCGATATTTCTTACCGGATGATGTTAGGACTTCGTATTCAGCTTCCGGATCGACGATAACGTGTTTGTTGGTTAAGATCACTCCGCTTGGATCAGTTATGAAACCTGATCCGCTATTAACTTCGATCATTCCATGCATATTCATTTTATCTTCGGGAATGTTCAGGTCCGGCATGCCAAAGGGCATTAGTGGGAATAGTTGTGCGGGTAATTCTTTTTCCAATTCTCTTAAGCTTTTAGTGGCAACTACCGAGACTATGGCTGGCAAGGAATTTTTAATTATTTTTGTTATTTTTTGCATAGTTTTTATTTTTTTAAAGTTGACCTAATTTGGGATATTTTTGTCTTCATTGATCTTCTGAGGCATTCCTATTATTTATGTATTTTCCTATTTCCAGAAGCAGTGTGCTAATTATACCAATTCCCAGAACTCCCCAAAGCCAGATTCCTGGAAGATAGGATGTTTTTAGTAAATTATTCCCAAATGGGGTGTAGACTGCAATTGTCATTAGAAGGAATCCTATAAGAGAACCGGCAACGATATATGGATTCGAGAACGGATTGTATTTGAAGATGCTTTGACGTATGTTCCTGACCGAAAAGACGGAAAATAGAGAATATGTTCCGAAAGAGGCAAAGATAAAAGTTTGCACAACTTTAGGATCAAAACCTTGTTTTAGAAGGATGTAGTAGGTGAGTATCAGTAGGGCGCTATTAATTGATCCGATCAAAAGTATCAGCGATCCCGTTTTTTTATTGATTAATTTTTCCGAGGGGTTTTGGGGCTTTTGCAGTATGTATCGAAAATGGTTTTCAAAAGCAAAGGCAATGGCCGGGAAACTGTCGGCAAAGAAATTGACCCACAATATTTGAAATGCATTGATCGGCATGGTGAGACCCAAGATCAATGATCCGCCTATAAGGATTAATTCATCGGATAGATTCAAGAGGGAATATAATATTGTTTTTTTTATGTTTTCAATGATCCGGCGCCCCTCTTCTATGGCGGCGACTATTGTTTCGTAGTTGTCATCTAGTAGTACAAGTTGAGCTGTATCTTTAGCGACATCACTTCCGCTGCCCATTGCAATACCGATATTGGCTTGTTTTAAGCTTGGCGCATCGTTTACGCCATCGCCTGTCATGGCCACTATTTCTCCGCTTTCCTGAAAAGCTTTTACGATTTTCAATTTACCTTCAGGGCTTACACGTGAAACGATCTTTAGCTTGGCAAGACGTTTTTTTAATTCGGTGTCGCTCATAGTATCAAGCTCTGCTCCATTTATTACATTTTCTTTATCAATAGAAAATCCCAATTGTTTTGCAGTGGCTTCGGCCGTTCCCCGATGATCGCCGGTAATTATCACGGTTTTTATTCCGACCTGTTCTATATTATGGATCGTTTCCCTAACGCCTTTTCTTATCGGATCTCTGAAGGAGATGGTGCCTACAAAGGTCAACCCTGAAAATTTTTCGGTAAATAAAGCCG
The DNA here is from genome assembly GCA_023474975.1 of Patescibacteria group bacterium. GTDB lineage: Bacteria > Patescibacteriota > Minisyncoccia > UBA6257 > 02-FULL-45-10c > JAHILT01. The sequence continues at coordinate 145 of JAMCXE010000038.1, read as the reverse complement.
TCTTGGTTTTTGAATTTATTTTTTTTATTGCAATGCCCAAGACCCTTTCCCCGGAGTTTGCCATTTTAGTTATATCCCGATTAAGCGTTTTTACATCCTCCGAATCTTTATTAGACATTTTTAAAAGAATATCCGGGGCTCCCAA
>JAMCXE010000017.1:990-14785 GCA_023474975.1 Patescibacteria group bacterium | reverse complement strand
TACTTTTATTTTTCTCTCTATTTGTCTTAATTTTTCGGTTATCATTTTTAGTTCTTTTAAAAAAAGAATATTGCCGGATTTTGTCTATATTTTGTTGGATTTCAAATGTCTTTGTTTTTTCAGCGTAATAGCCAGTTTCGCGCCTGATTTTTCTCTTTTCTTTGAAAATGAGTCGTTTTTTAAGGGTATATTTTTCCTGGGTGTTTTTTGATTAGATAATGATAGGGAAATTTTTGTTTTATTCTGGGCATAAATTTTCTTCGCATAAAATTTGCCAATTGTTTTTCCGGTTTAGAGTTATGTATTTTGAAATAAGGGAAATTATTAACATTTTGACTCATAATTTTATTGGATATTTAATTTTGTAAGATGGTAGAATAAATACGTGCATAAAGCAAAATTTAATAAATCTTCATTTTTAACGCTGAAAAAACAAAGACATTTGAAATCCAACAAAATATAGACAAAATCCGGCAATATTCTTTTTTTAAAAGAACTAAAAATGATAACCGAAAAATTAAGACAAATAGAGAGAAAAATAAAAGTAATAGAAAGAAAACTGGATTCGAAAAATAATCAAGAATAACCAGTTAAAATTGAATTTAAGAACTAAAATCGGCATTGATTTTTACCAGGGGTCGACCCTTGAGCAAAAAAGGACAAGCAAAGCATTAAAAGGGCCTATTTACAGCAGTGAATGCCATGTTGCATGTCGCAGCCATCAATAGACAAGTAGGCAGAAGTCGCGAGATAGACATTCCCGAAATCTGCCCCACTATTTGTTGTCCATCCATTGCAGTTAGCTAGCGAGCCACTAACAGCACAAGTGTACCCGTCAGGGTTTTGCATCCATCCCGTGGCAGAGAGAGACGTGTGTTGCCCAGATTTGAGTATTTCGTCAAAGGCGCACATATGAGAACCGGCAGAGAAGGAGTTGCATTTATCGTTAGCACCTATGATGCCACCTAGGTTACCAGTATAAGTTGTTGTAGTAAGGCCTACATATTTAACCCCCGCCAACCCATCTACATAGCCCTTTGTCGCCACTTGGTTCGATGCCGTTGGTACCGAGGCGATAATGTTGCCGTTGACTTCGAGGGCGGCTCCCGGATTCGTCGTCCCGATGCCGACGTTGCCGGCATATAAATTTAAAATGGTATCGGACACACCATAATTGTGCGCTGTAATTGTAAGTCCATTAGTGCCATAAGATTGACTAAAAATAGTATAATAATTAGGGTCGCCAGGATTGCCCTGTAATTTTAGCACCCCCGAACCAGCTCCATAGCCATCCACCTCTAATCCCGTTGACCGTAAATTCCCCGCCGTGGTAATCCCAGCGCCTGTTCCGTCGTTATAGATAGCGCCGCCGGAAACATGGAGTTTGGCGGATGGTGCCGTCGTCCCGATGCCGACGCTGCCACTGCCCCCTAAAATATTCAATGCATTAACTACATTTCCCGAGCCATCGGGAACTTGGAATCTTAATGTTTTACTGCCCCAGCCCCCACCTTCACCTCCTACTCCAATGCCGCCAACCCAACCTTGATAAGCACTTGAGGTGTCATAAGTGTAAAAGCCCATCAGTTCCGCCAGTGTCGCCGCCTGCACACTCCCAATGCCAACGACCGGATTGGAAAGACCGCCAGCAGTAAAAGACATTGCCCCGCCAGCCACGGATAATTTTTGTCCCGGCCCCGTCGTCCCGATGCCGACGTTACCACTTGCATCAACACGAACTCGTTCAGCGCTATTTGTATCAAATACCAGATAAGAAGGACCACCAGCCCTTACCCTCAAAGACCCGCCTCCTAAATCTTGAATGAAGCCGCCGCTCTGAAATTGAATATACGGATTATTTGTTGAAGTGTTGGAAATTTTTAAAGAAGGACTTCCGTTTAAAGTATTTACAACATCAAGAGTTGCTGCCGGATTCGTCGTCCCGATGCCGACGTTGCCGCCGCTTGCAGTGACCGCCCCGGATCCAGTTGGCGGATTTGTTGTCGGGTTGGTCCACCCCCACACCAAATGAGTTGCAGCAAAAAATAAAAATATACTTAAAACTATAGAAAGACCGGATTTTTTAACAAATAGTTTCATCACATTTAATTATACAATAAATAAAAAATAATTATCCACAATAATCGGTCATTGCGAGGGCTTTAGCCCGCGGCAATCTGGATTGCTTCACTTCGTTCGCAATGACGGAAATAATATCCACAATGACAAAATTATATCATGCCCATTCTTAAACTCTCTTGCAAGACTTTAAATACTGTGGAAAAATGGCTTTAATATGCAGCACGACAAACTGGTCATAGACATAGAGACAAAAAATACCTTTGAAGACGTAGGCGGACAGGATCACCTTCTTGATCTGGAAATGTCTTTTGTGGGTGTTTATTCATACAACCAAGACAAATACTTCGGTTTTTTTGAGCACGAATTCAAGGATCTGGAACCTATTTTAAAATCCACCGATCTGATAGTTGGCTTTAGCTCCAATCGCTTTGATATTCCAATATTAAATAAATATTACGATTGTAATGTAAAAGCCATTGAAAGCCTGGATATTTTGGACGAAATAGAAGAAAAACTGGGGCACAGAGTGAAGCTGGACACTCTGGCAATGACCAATTTGAAAGTCGGCAAAACCGCGCACGGACTGGAAGCCATAAAATTTTATAACGAAAAACGCTGGGACGATCTAAAAAAATATTGCATCAATGATGTAAAAATAACTAAGGAACTTTACGACCTCGGAAAAAAACAAGGCTACTTAATGGTGCCCACCAACCACGGACGATCGATTGCCAAGGTGGAATTCAACTGGAACGAAAAAATCCCTCTGGGAAACTTCTTATTTTAAGAATTTGTAATTCTATTCTCTGTCATTGCGAGGACTTCCGAGGCCGTGGCAATCTGGATTGCTTCGCTACGCTCGCAATGACGGAAAAAAGTTTATAATGGCGCCTCGTCTGTCATTGCGAGGGCTTTAGCCCGCGGCAATCTATTTGAGATCCCCACGCTTCGCTCGGGATGACCTACAGTCAGATTGTCATGGCTTCGCCAGATCTTGCGTAGCAATGACTTCGCTTCGCTCGCAATGACGGACTAAAAATAAAGAACCCTGGGTCGTAGACCCAGGGTATTTTTATAGTTCAAGCTTCGCTTGTCCGCTGTCTTCGTGTGTTTGTGATTTAATATAGCGGCGAATTGTCTTTTCGTTAATACCTACAGTGGAAACGAAATATCCAGCCGACCAAATACCTTCCTTGCATGGATAAAGCTTATTGAGGAATTTGAACTTCTTTTTGATATCAGCGCCTGTCGTTAATTTAAGTACGCGTACTACATCAGAAACACTCATTCTTGGAGGTATAGAGATAAGTAGATGGATATGGTCTGGCTGGATATTTCTCTCTAAAAATAGCAGGTCTGGATACCGCTTACTCACTCGATGAAGTTGTATATCTATATATTTAGCAATAGCCGGTATCAATATCTTTCTTCTATAGCGTGGTATCCAGACCAGATGGTACTCTGTGTGATATACAGCATGAGCTTGGCGATAATATTTCATATCCATAATTATCGCACGAAGACAGCGGAAATGCCTCCATCCCCAGGTCATAGACCTGGGGTTTTACTTGCTGGAGGGCATATAAAATCCCCTGCGCCGTTAAACGCAGGGGATATTTTTTAAGACCTGAATGCCTCCATTCTCTTTATGAGATCTTCATCTTCGTGATAAGAACAGTAACCGCCGCCCATCACAACTTCGGCAAGAATTTCACCGATGGTTATATTGGGATTATCTCTGAGCACCTGCTCCAGTATTTTACAGAAAGCGGCACTCTGCTGAACCGTGCGATCTTTGGTCTCAGAGGAGCCGAATGTCGACAAAATGTCCGGCAGGCTTGCCGGCTTTTCGTTGTTGAACGAATTGAGTTCGCTAGCAAACTCAATATCTTTCTTGAAGGTGAAGCATCCGTTACCGCTCATCGTCCTGAAAACGATGTTGGCAAGCGACACTTTGGGGTTGCGGTTTGCCGCGGCCTCAAATGCATTAACGAACCTGATCGAATCCTTATCCGACCTCTTACCCTTCTGACGGAAATACAACTTTTCGTACATATTCTTTCCTCCTATTATTTAGTTTTCAAGGTAAACCATTTAAACGAGCTCATATCTTAACACTAAATACCTATTTTGACAAGAGCGCGCTTGTTTTTTTGTATTGAAGATCCAGTACTTTCTTATTCTCAGCCTCCATATTCAAACGCAGAAGATTTTCGGAATTGGAAAGACGCAAGCTTAACCACCAATCGCCAAACTCCATAAGCAATCCATCATTTTCTGAAATTATAATTGCTTGGCTTTTATAGAGATCTTTGATCTTTTTTATTTTTTGTTCCATTTTTTTAGAATTTCCTATTTTAAAATTAGTTTCCGGCATTTGATAAAATTTAGGAAGCGCTTCAACATATTCACCGATACCCTTATTTAATTGAGCAACGAAGTTAATTACTTGCGCCGCCGCAAAAATACCGCTATCACAATAAAAAAAGTCTTTAAAATAATAGTGGCCGGATCTTTCCATTCCCAAATTAGCTTTTTTCTTCCTCATCATTTCTTTCATAAATAAATGGCCAACCCTGGCAACTGTCGCTCCCTTTGCTTTTTTCACGCGCCAACTGCTGATGGTGGTGACGATATATGGCGCTTTATATTTTTCCATTAATATCGATCCGATAATATCCGGGTCTATCTGAGTGCCCAGATCATCAATAAAAAATACTCTGTCGCCATCGCCGTCAAAGATAATTCCCAGATCGGCGCGCTGTTTTTTAACCTATTTTTCTACTTTTTTAATATCACTTAGAGCACCTTCTTTAAGCGGATTGGGTCCGTGTCCGGGAAAATTTCCATTCGGCTCATCATTTATAAAGATAGAGCGGATATATTTATTGTCCTTTAGTATTTCTTTTAAAACCAAACCGGACGTACCATTGGAGCAATCAAAAACCACCTTGAGCTTATTTTTTATTTTCAAATGTTTTTTTAAAAAATTCACATATGATTTTAAATAAACATTTTGCTTTTCATCCGAAAGCCGCGCAGCCGAGCGGGCACGGTCCGAGCACATAATTTTAAAAAAATTATGTGCTCGGGAGCGAGGCGAGGAACTAGCGAGTTTGCCCGCCGGGGCAAACGAAGCGGCTTGAGGAAAAAGTAAAATTTTATTTAAAACATTCAGCCCGCTTATCGGCAAAGCGCCTTTGCCCATAATTTTCAGCCCATTATATTCTTTCGGATTATGAGATGCCGTTATCATAATTCCGCCATCCGCCTTATATTTATTGACTAAAAAATAACTCGCCGGAGTAGTGATCATGCCGGCATCTATGATCCTAAGACCGTTCTTTTGTTTTAGGGCTGCTAAAACGGATCTGTACAATTTCAGAGAACTTAAACGCGCATCATAGCCAACCACTACGCTATTTTTAAAAATAGCGCTAATACTCGAAACGATATCAAAAACAACTTTTTCGTTTATTTCAGAAGGATAGAGCCCTCTGATATCATTGGCTTTAAAAATACTTCTTTGCATGAAATTTAAACTCATCTTGACTTTAATTATATCACCGCTAGGATTATCCATAGGACTTTAAAATCAAAAGGAGAGAGTATGAACATCAAAAACTTTTCCGTAAAAGAGGTTTCCGGGATCCTGCAGCTGCTTCTGAACAAGAATTTTCTGGAGTGGAGAAGAATGAAGGCGGAAATTTTTTTTAAAAGCCACCTGAAAGAACCGGACTGGAACGAAAAAGAGATAGAGGAAATACTAACATCCGAGCCAATAGCTTTCTTTTATGCTCACTGGCTCAAGTTGGCCCAAACCAAAGATGGCGATAAGAAAAAAAGTGAAAAAATATTCAGCTATCTGAAGGGGCGCTTCGCGCAGGAACAAAAAAGCGAAAAAGATCTGGTAGATCTTTTCGTGAAATGCGAACTGATCGCCAATATTGACCATACAATAACGCCTAAAATAATCGATTCGGCGCTTAGTATTCAAACCCTTATGGAAAAAGATGGGCTTAGCCTGAAAGAGATATTCGATAACGAAAAGACCTATAGAGTCATCATTAAAAGCACGACGAATTCCACGGAGTGGAAAATGAACATAGGCGCACCTTTCAAATGGCTATGTCAGCACAAAATACCAAAAAACAAGAGGTATAAAGTTAGGAGGGCGATAAACGAAGTTCTCGCCAAAAGGGAAAAGGAGCTTTTCTCTTAATCCGCCAGCTGGCGGACAAGCCCCTCGAAAAATCGAGGGGCTTTTTTTATTCAAGATCGAACAATGGGTTTTTATATACCAAAATATCATTTTTTTTGTTAAAATAAGGGTAATTTAAAAAGCTTATTAAAATCACCGCACACAGTATGGCAAAAAATAAAAAAAATCGGGATCAGAAAAAAAATAAAGACAATGGCGGAGTTTCCAAGAAAATTTCATATTTTAGAGCGCAGATAGATCCGGAAACAGAGAAAAGTATAATCGCAGTATTTTTTATAGGCATAACTATCATATTAATATTAGCCAGTTTCCAAAAAGCCGGCCCCGCAGGAGAATTTATATTTGAAAAACTAAGTTTTCTTTTTGGACTCGGGTACTACCTCTTTCCAGCAATAATGCTGATAATGGCGGTTGATTTTTTAACAGGAAAAGACGAAAAATATCACGATCTTTCCATTAGATTTTTTGGGGCAATATTTTTCATTTTTTCCGGATTAGGACTTATCGATGTTTTGGATAAAGGAAGAGGGGGACTTATCGGACAATGGGCCGGAGCAATACAAATCCCTTTCGGCTATACGGCGGCAATAATAATTATGTCTACAATAATTATCGCTTCCCTTCTTTTAACTCTTAACGTCCCTCTAAAATGGAAGATCAAAAAAGAAGAGGAGGAAGAAGAGAAAAGTAAGGAGATAGAGGAAATCGAGGTGATCAACGCAAAAGACCAATCAGAAAAAGCGGTAAAAGAAGAGATTTCCGCCAACAAGCCAAATAAGAAAGATGTATCCGACGAAGAGCCGAAGATCGCTTCCGACAAAGCATTCTTTATGCCCAAAAAAGCCTCGCTTGGGAAGATAAAAAATTATACACCTCCGCCACTAAATCTTTTGAAATCAGCTATAGAAAAACCCACCTCAGGAGATTTGCGCGCAAACGCAAATATAATAAAAAGAACTCTGGAAAGCTTTGGGATTCCGGTGGAAATGGGCGAAGTGAGCATTGGTCCGAAAGTTACTCGCTATACGTTGAAACCAGCCGAAGGAATAAAACTGACCAGAATAACAGCTCTGAATCAGGATCTTTCCTTGGCCCTTGCCGCTCATCCCATAAGAATAGAAGCCCCGATTCCTGGAAAATCTTTGGTTGGAATAGAAGTGCCAAACAAATCGGCCGCGGTTGTAAGACTTGGCAGTTTGATGACATTTCCCGAATTTATTAACTCCGGACCCCTCGGATTCATTCTTGGCCGCGACGTAACAGGAGAACCGATAATGGCCGATCTTTCTAAAATGCCGCACCTCCTCGTTGCCGGAAGTACCGGCTCGGGAAAATCAGTAGCGATACACTCTATCCTCGTTTCACTTTTATATAAAAATTCTCCGGAAACATTGAAGCTTATTTTGATCGATCCAAAAAGAGTGGAGCTTACCATCTATAACGACATCCCCCATCTGATCTCACCCGTTATAACTGAAGGCAAAAAGGCTCTCGGCGTCTTCCGCTGGGCTATCAGCGAAATGGAACGCCGCTATGAACAGCTCCAATCCGCTGGAGCCAGAGACATCAAAAGCTATAACAAAAGTCATCCGTCCGAATCACTTCCCTATATCGTAATAGCAGTCGATGAATTAGCCGATCTAATGGCTGCTTATGGAAGAGACATCGAAAGTTCTATCGTTCGTTTAGCGCAAATGGCCCGCGCCACAGGAATACATCTCGTACTTTCAACACAAAGGCCATCAGTGGAAGTCATTACCGGACTTATCAAAGCGAATATTCCCGCCCGCATCGCCCTTAAAGTTGCCAGCCAGGTAGACTCTAGAACAATTCTCGATATGGCCGGAGCGGAGAAACTTTTAGGCGGGGGCGACATGCTCTTCCTTTCTTCGGAACTATCCAAACCAAAAAGAATTCAAGGCGCCTACCTCGGCGAAGAAGAACTGCACGCCGTAACAAACTTCATAAGAGAGAACAACGAAAGTGGTATTCCCGATGAAAATCTTGGTACTCCGCATGAATTCAAATTAGAAGAAGGAGAAAGAAAGGATATCAATGAAATAGATTTTGATAAATTTACGAAAGAAGACGGCGACGATGACGAGCTTTTAGAAGAAGCGATAAAAGTGGTGCAGGAGGCTAAAAAAGCTTCAGCGTCCCTACTCCAAAGAAGATTATCGGTCGGATATGCCAGAGCGGCGCGCTTAATAGATATCATGGAAGAAAAAGGAATAGTCGGTCCCGGTGACGGAGCCAAGCCTAGAGAAGTTTATTTAGACAATGCCGCACCTATGGACAATGCCCAATAAAACATATAACTTACTAAGATAATCAAAAAAATAATTATGGAAACAGAAAAAAATTTACAAGCGATATTTGAGGAGGCAATGAAGCAAAAAAATATCAGCTATGAAAAATTGGCCGTCCTGAGCAATATTCCGGAAAAGTATATCGTTGCAGTTCAAAACACAGATGTTAAAAATCTACCCGCTTTTCCATATGTCCGCGGATACCTTAAAAAAATATGCGAAATATTAGGACTTGATTTTGAAGAGATCTGGAAACAATATAGAACAGAACTTTATCATAAAACTTCCGGTGCATTCGATAAGCTTCCGGCCAATAGATTCGCCATACAAAAAATAAACAAAAAAGCACTTACCTGGGGATTGGTAATTCTACTTGCTCTCATTCTATTGGGCGTAAATTTCAATAATTTTTTCGGCAAGCCACTTCTAAGGATAGATTCTCCCGCTCAAACCATTTCAACCAGCTCGCAATCATCTATAGAACTATCCGGAAATATAGATCCCAGCGATAAGCTAACAATAAATGACAAAGAAATGATCATAAATAATAATGGGGATTTCAGATCGACCTACGAGCTTCAGCCCGGCCTCAACACGATAGAATTTAAAGTTAAAAAACTGATGGGGAGAGAAAATTCAGAGATACGCCAGGTGCTTTTTGAATCAACCTCTACAATTCCCACTCAATAAAATAACGAATACTCATCTTTCTCCCCGATATAAATATCGGGGATTTTTTTGTTTAAAAATGTTAATATATTATAGTAAAAAAATAATTAAACCGAGATAATAAAATATGACAAAAAATAAAGAAGAGAAAAAAAATGAAGTCAGCGAAAAAGCCGCCTCACTAAAAACGGGCGCCGCCGGAAACGAATCCCGCTCAGGCTCTGAGCAAGACATCGAAAATCTCTTAGAATCGCTTCAGAGTAAATTTGGTGAAGGTTCTATAATGAAACTCGGCGATGTCAAAAAAACAAATGTTGATGTTGTTCCAACCGGTTCATTTTCATTGGATCTGGCTCTTGGTGTCGGCGGACTTCCGAAAGGAAGGATCATAGAAATATTTGGTCCGGAAAGCAGCGGCAAAACCACTCTGGCGCTTAATGTTATCGCTCAAGCTCAGAAGAAAAACGGCAAAGTCGCTTTCATAGATGCAGAACATGCTATGGACCCCGAATATGCCGCCAAGCTCGGCGTAAAAGTAAAAGATCTCTTGATCTCCCAGCCCGATAGCGGCGAAGAAGCTTTGAATATTTTGGAAAGTTTGGTTCGCTCGAACATAATCGATGTGATCGTCGTTGATTCCGTTGCCGCCCTGACCCCGCAAAAAGAAATTGAAGGAGAAATGGGTGCTCAATTTATGGGCCTTCAGGCCAGAATGATGTCTCAAGCCCTTAGAAAACTTACAGCTATCGCCGCCAAATCCAAGACGATGATAATTTTCATCAACCAGCTCCGCGAAAAGATCGGAATTATGTTCGGCAATCCGGAAACCACTCCGGGCGGGCGCGCTTTAAAATTTTATTCTTCCGTAAGAATAGATATTAGAAAGATAGCTCAGGTTAAAAAGGGTGAAAATATCGTAGGCAATCGCGTAAGAGCTAAAGTTGTAAAAAACAAGGTCGCCCCCCCATTTCGAGAAGCGGAATTCGACATTATGTTCGGCGAAGGCATTTCTTATGAAGCAGATGTGCTAAACGCCGCCATTAAGCATGGGGCGGTTGTAAAATCCGGAATGACCTACACACTGGACGGAGTAAAGCTTGGCGTCGGCTTTGATAAAACCGTTGAGACGCTAAAGACAGACAAAAAACTTCTCGGTGAAATAAAGAAAAAAACCGAGGGCGCGACAAAATAAAAAAATACCCGCACCTCCAATTGGCGATGCGGGTATTTTTTTTACGCCGTCAATTAAATTATCATCTTAATAAGCTTTCCTAATTTTTTCGGATCATGACGAATAAGCTTACCCGACCGCAAAAGATCCGATTTAATGATCGTCATTTTTTTGTTCCTTCCGCCCTCTAAGTCGGGCTCTACAAAATCAGATCCTTCCTTTACATATAAAGACAAATTTTTAAGCGGCGGTTTTTTATTATTGATCACTGCATAATCCAAAACATTTTTACCCAAATAATCGGAAATAATTCTTACAAAATCCGACGCTTTGAAGTTGTTGGTTTCTCCAAATTTGGTCATTACATTGACCAGATAGATCTTTTTAGCCTCAGTCTTTTTAAGCGCCTCTTTCATTCCGCCCACTAAAAGATTTGGTATTAAGCTTGTATATAGATCACCCGGTCCGATTATTACGATATCCGCCTCCATAATAGCTTTTTTAGCATTAGGATTTACTTGTACGGCTGGCCTCAGAAATATATTTTTAATACGCAAATTGCCGTCATGCTTCGGAATATCTATGTTGGTTTCTCCCATTATTTTCTGCCCATTTTCAAGCTCAGCGACAAGCCTGGCGTTTCCCAGGGTAACGGGAATAACCCGGCCTTTTATAGATAATATTTTTCCGGCTTCATTCACAGCCTCTTCAAAATTTTTAGTTATTCTTTCCAGAACCGTTATCAATAGATTTCCAAAACTATGTCCCGCCAAACCCAAGCCCCGTTCAAAACGATAAGAAAAAAGCTGAGCTAACATTTTGTCATTAGTGGCAGACAGGGCTATAAGCGCTCTCCGAATATCGCCCGGAGGCAAAATGCCGAATTCCTCTCTCAATATTCCGGTAGAGCCACCATCATCAGCCATAGTCACAATAGCCGTTAAATTATCAAAGTAGGGCTTCAATCCAGTCAGTACCGTAAACACTCCGGTTCCGCCCCCAATAACCACTATTTTTTTATTGCTTTTCTTTATAGTCATATGAATTTCCTTACTATAGAACAAATTGAAACAAAGGAGTGTTACTTTACCGAATTATTTATTATTTTTTCTAAAACTTCCTCTTCCGCCAAAATAGATCTGCTAACTTTTTTAAAAACATAAATTACAGATGGATTCAATATATAAGGCAATAAGTGAATAAGCAAATGAACAAGAAAAATAGAAAGACTCAAAAAAACCAAAACGGGCATTTGTGATGCAATCCCGGAAACAAACAAAGCAACGAAGAAGAAAATATAAAATCCAGACAATATCGAAAACGAGAGCAGATCAAAACGTCTGGTATAATTTTGACGGTATCTAAATAACGACCAAGCAACCAAATTTACCAGTTCTACAAAAATTATAAGTAACACGATCAACTTCCAAAGTTGCACCTGCGAATTATAAAGAATGCTAAGATCGGGATGATAATTAAAACTCAGGAACGTCGCCCAATTATTTATTCCATACGGCAAAACAGCGATGAAACTGAATATCGTCAGTCCAAGAATCAATCCCCCGTAAGAAAGAAGCGGGCTGATGACAAATAATAATTTAGAAACCGCTCTTTTAAAATTTAAAGTTCGCAAATATCTAATAATGAAAGAAAACGAGAGGACAACGAATATCCAGCCCACCAGATTTTCAAATGGGACACCATACCATTCCTGATCAAGCGGTATAGACCAGTGCCAAAAACCCAATCTAATAGCAACCGGGTCCATAGCAAGGTCCAATATGACTGCGGTAAAAGCGTCCATAAACGGTCTTAATCCCCAAGGAATATTGTATTGATCGCTCAAAAGCATGGCGCAATAGATGATCACTGCCCAAGCAAAACCAATCGCAAGAGGAACATTGAAAAAACTTATAAGAAAATCCTGGCTGTAATAGTAGGCGTGCGACAAATAAGTATTGCCTATTTCGAGGATCATGCCGAAAGCCGCACAGCTGACTATCTCCAAAACGCGCGCTGTATTTTTTTGATAGATTTCTCTAAAAATAATAACAGCAAAAGAAAAAAAACATATCAATTCAAAAGCTAAATAAAGATTCTGAGATACAGCGGTAAATAAAAACATAATATGCAATAAATTATTTAAATCAATTTAAGCACAGCGGCCAATAGATAGGCTAGCATAGCTGCGGCAAGCCCGAGTTTAATAAAAACACTTATCAAAAATCCCCAAAAAGCGCCTTTTAAAGAAGCTCTTATCTCTTCGATCTCTTTTCCTCGCAGAGCCTCTCCCACAGCCAGACCGGCGAACATTCCCAGGACCACCCCAAAGGGGCCAAAAACAATAAGACCGATGAGCGATCCCAAAAATGAACCAAGCAGTCCCCCCTCCGAAGCTTTATATTTTTTAGCCCCAAATAAGGGTATAAAAAATTCAAGAATGCTCACTAATAACGTTAGAACGAAGAATATCGCCACAGTCTTTCCGGAAAGAACGGTGAAATTAGTCGCCAAGCCAAAAATAAACATTCCAAGCCAAGCTATCCAAATACCCGGAAGAGGCGGAAATAAAATAGAATAAATTCCACAAGACATAAATATGAACGCCAGCGCTATCAAAATTATTTCCAAGATCATATATTTTAATTATACATCGATTTAAGGGTGTATAATAAAAAAGTTGGATCGTAAAAATATTAAGAACAAGATAGCTATAATATATGAAATTCCAAATAAAAAAAATAAATACCTCTCATAAGAATCTAATGCGCGTATGTGGGTATAAAGAAATTTTTAATCCCCATAAAAATAATGAAGTTAGCTATGCCAGATCTCTTGAGGCCAGTAGATTTTATCCCAGGTTCCATATTTATATAAATGATATTCCCGAAAATGGAATAGAAGTGAGTTTGCACATGGATATGAAAAAACCGAGCTACGAAGGAACAACCGCTCATAGCGGAGAATACGACGGCGAATTAGTGGAAAGAGAAGCTCAAAGGATAAAAAATATCACTGATAAATTTATTTCCGAGAACGCTCCACGATATTACACACTAGGATTCAAAAAAGAAAAAGAAGGATTCTGGAAAAAGCTGCTCAACTTTCTGCTACCATAATTTCCAAAATATATTTTTAAAAATGTTTTTGAGTAAATCGATAGATCGGGGCCCCCGTTATTTAATTTGACATAAAACTAAATATGGTTTATAATAAAACAATTAAAGAACGGTTTAGGACTTTAAAAACTCGATCCTAGGGAGGGATTATGACAGACCACATGGAAAAGAAGTTTCCGCACAAGTGCTCCTGCGGCTACGGCATTGCTTCTAAGCCTACCGT
>JAMCXE010000017.1:0-946 GCA_023474975.1 Patescibacteria group bacterium | reverse complement strand
AGGCGTCGCAATCAAGCGCTGCCCGAACTGCTACAAGAAACTTAAAGCATAAAAACCAGCCCCCACTCTGCCATTCGCCAACTGGCGAAAGCAAAGCGGGGGCTTTATTTTTTTAAAAAAAGCCATTGACTAACTTATTGATTAGCTCTAGGTTTAAATTAGAAATCTTAACAACTTATATGGAGGTGATCATTATGCCGCGACATGCAGTAGTATTTGACTTTGATGGCACGCTCACGCCGAAACATTACGTTTCCTTGTTCAATGTAGTGGAAAGAGGTGTTCTTTCTGAAAAATATTTACGGGAAACCGCAGTTCTTCGTAATAGATATATGCCAAAAGCTATGAACGGCATCATTACACACGAAGAAGAAGTGGCGTGGCTGGAAGAAAATATAAATATTTTCATAAAAGCCAAAACCACCATAAAACAGATAGAGCATGCTCTGAAAGACGTTAGGCTTAGAAGCAATGCCGTAGATTGCATGCTGATGTTAAAATACAAATGCATTCCTATGGCCATAATTTCCTATGGAGTCCGCCAATTTATAGAGATCGTCTTCGGAACAACCATGCTATAAAAAATGGTCGATTCTATTTACGCCGCTCAACTGGAAATAGATGAAAAAACAGGACTGGTGGTCGGCTACAAACCAAACACAATCATTCTGCCCAGACAGAAAGGACTGGCTTCAGCGCACTTCGCCAAATCAATGACAGTACAGGAAAAAAACGTTCTAGCGATCGGCGATTCACTGGTTGATTCCCTGCTTGGCAGCTCCAAAGAAAACCGCTTCGGAATAGCCGAAGACGAAAATCAGTTAAAAAGAATTAGGAATGTCATGGGAGAATGTGCAATCACTCAGGACTTTTCCCCGGCAATATCGTGGCTCCTTAATAAACTCAACAAAACCCCCGCATAAGCGGGGGTTTTAATTTTATTCGA
>JAMCXE010000040.1 GCA_023474975.1 Patescibacteria group bacterium | reverse complement strand
TCTCATTTTTTATAATACCGAGAGGGTTCATTATGCTTTTCAAAACAAACTGTCGCCTGTACAATTTATGATGTCGTATCAACAAACTAAAAACGTCATAGATTCCAGAATAGGGTTGCATTATACACTGCGTTGACTAAAAACAAAATTCGCTGTAATATATCAATAATATGATTACTAAATCAGCTCAAAAAGCTTATAGACAAAACTTAAAGAGAAGAGCTCATAATGCTAAGCAAAAAATGGCTTTTAAGAAGCTCATCAAGGATTACAAAAAACTAGTGGCCGCAAAGGATCTTAAAAAAGCCGAGGAGAAACTTCCCTCCGTTTACAAAGCCTTAGACAAAGCCGCCAAAACAAATCTGATAAAGAAAAACAATGCTTCGCGAACAAAATCAAGATTAACGAAGTTGATAAATAAAAAATAACCCTTAGGGGTTATTTTTAAATAGGCGCTTACTGGCTATTTCGAGGAACGTCTCGGAGGCGCTTTCGCGCCGAGAGAAAAGCAAATTTTATAGCAAAAGGACCCTTATTTTCATAATAATCTCTACTGCGATACTAGCCAATTTTATTTAGAACTAGGCGGGAGGAGGAAATTAGTAGATGAATTCTACATTTCCGACGACCAGCGCAGTTATAAATAAAATTGGCTGTATCCCGGAGGGTTGTCTCGCTTCGCGAGATCTCTCGTAGGGAGACGGTCTAAGAATTGAAAATTTCTGTGTTATGCCTCCAAGCCGTGAAATCATCCACTGGCTTGTCGGCAAGCCTTGAAATTTTTAACTTATCCACACAACGCATAGAGAGCTATTATGAAAATAGGGTCCCGATTATGCCGTTTCCGAGAAATAGCCAATATGCACTTACCATCCGGTCTATTCCAAAATCATACTCAACAAAACCTCTTCATACTCCAACTTGCCCATTTTCACGGCCGCATCATAATCAGCCATTTCAATTTTTTGTTCTTTTGTTAAATATGGCGAAGCGGCTGTCATATTGAATACCATAGCTGGATCATTGTTCCTATAAAGCAGATCTTCCAAAAGAGCCAGCCTGTTCCCAATGTTATGTGTTGCCCTGATCTTATTTAAATGACTAAAAATATCTACTACCGGCAAAATATCAATATGCCTTTCGATGATCTTTTTAGTGATCTTTTTTTCATCTAAAAGGGCCAGCTTATCCAGCTCTAAGATAACATCCCATACACTTCTTTTGGCAACGAACAAAAGCAGGGCTGTTCCTTCGGGATCGATTTGGATTTTTCTTTTTTTAATTTCCAGATCTAAGAATTTTTTTAACTCCGCTCCCTCCAAGCTTTCAAAACTATGAGAGATCACCGGTTTTTTAAGCAAAAAAGAAAAATCTTTTGTCGGTTTATTTTCACTATTTAAAATTAAATTTTTATCTTTATTTTCCAAATTTTCCTTGATCAGCGACGAGAACTCTTTCAATTCTATTTTTTCCAGATCAGAAAAATTATAAACGATACCTAGCTTAGAAGTTTCAAAAAGTGACTGCGATTTACAAAAATTCTTAAATCTTTCCCAATCTTCTTTCTTATCTAAATAAAAACTTTCCGGTGAAACCGAATATTTTTCCTTATATCTTTCTACGTATTCATTTGTTTTTTCACGGCGCCTGTATGCTTCGGGGCCATATAGATATATGATCATAAGAACATTATAATTTCTGACAAACCGGGCAGAAATGAGCCGAGCGCCCGCCGATCTTTTTCCTAACGATTATTCCCCCGTCATTTCTTAAGCACTTCTCGCCCTCTCGCCCATAAACCAAAATAACTTTGTCATAGCCACCCCTCTTTCCCGCCGTGTCCCTAAAATCACTTATAGAACTTCCGCGTAGCTTAATCGCTTTCTTTAAAATAATAAGCGTTGCCTTGAAAATCTCTTTTAATCCGTTATTAGAAATTTTATTTGCCGGCATAAAGGGGTTTATTTTGGCTAGCCACAGAATATCATCGGAGTAAATATTACCAATTCCCGAAATAACTTTCTGATCCATAAGCACCTGTTTTATCTTTCCTGTTTTTGAAGAAATAATGTCTTTGAAATCTTTAAATTTGAAATTTTTATCTAATGGTTCCGGACCAAGCTCTTTAAGTTCGGGCAAATCTTCCAGATCTTTTTTATTTCCAAAAATGATCTTGGCAAATTTACGCAGATCGGAAAGAGCCAACATGCTTTTATCATTCAAATAGAAAATGACATGGACAAATCTATTGTACGGGTCGCTTACAATGCTCTTGGGCTTAGTGGCCACGGCTTTCCCGCTAGCGGTATTCCACTCTCCCACCAAAAAATGTCCCGTCATTTTTTGATGAACAAGCATCATAGATCCTCCCGATAATTGGATTAAAATATTCTTACCTCTCCGATTAACCCTAATTATTTTTTTACCTTTTATCGCCTCCTCAAATTCTCCTAGATCGGGTTTTTTGATCAACTTCAAAGCCCCGCCCTTTTTCTCTAAAAGATTTAAAATTTTCCTCCAATCAGACCAAACTCCGGTTATTTTCTTACCAGAAACTTTTTTATTCAGATCATCAACGATTATTTGTACTTCGGGTAATTCAGGCATACTATTCTCCGTAGATCATTTCTTTTTGCGGAACCAAAGATGGGTCTGTGGGCAACGTAAAAGAAACTGTCGTGCCGCGGTTTAGCTCTGATTCTATAGATATCTCACCGCCATGTCGATTTATAATATTTTTTGTAATATACAAACCCAAACCGGATCCGGTAGTTTCCTTAGTCATTACATTGCTAGACCTAAAGAATTTACCAAAAAGCTTTTTCAGGTCATCTGGAGGAATTC
>JAMCXE010000008.1 GCA_023474975.1 Patescibacteria group bacterium | reverse complement strand
ATGCGGCGCGCTGATCATCATAATGGTTGCATTTTGCACATCTACTCCGAGTTCTACCACGGAAGTAGAAACTAAAATGTCGTATTTTTTGTCCATAAAATCTTTCATGATATTTTCTTTCTCGACATTTTTCATTTTACCGTGAAGCATGGCAATCTTGAGATCGGGAAATATTTTGTGAGAAAGTTTTTCAAATTCTTCTTTAACCGATTTCAAATCCAGCATTTTTTGCTGGGCCGGAGTAAGTATTTTTCTGTCTTCTTCGTCTTCATTTTTTGCGCTAGCTTCTATGCGCGGACAGATTACAAAAGCCTGTCTGCCTTTTAGAATCTGCTCTTTTATAAAATCGTAGGCATTTTTACGCTTATCCGGATCGACGATTTTGGTTATTATGGGTTTTCGCCCGGCTGGAAGTTCATTAATAATGGAAAGATCCAAGTCGCCGTAAATGGTCAGCGCCAGCGTCCTCGGAATCGGCGTGGCGGACATAGAGAGAAGGTGCGGTATGAGCATTTCCGAATTTTTTTCTGCATTAAGCAATGCGGCGCGCTGATCTACGCCAAAACGGTGCTGTTCGTCTACGATTACCAGCGCCAGTTTATTAAATTTAACGGATTTTTGGATAATAGCGTGCGTGCCGATAATTATTTTTGTTTCCCCGCTTTCTATTTTTTTAACAACGTCTTTCTTTTTGGAACTGCCGGTTAATATTGCTATTTCTTTTTCAAATTCTCCGAATATTTTATTTATGGTGCGGTAATGTTGCTGCGCCAATACTTCGGTTGGAGCCAAGATTGCGGTTTGTTTTCCATTTTTGGCGGCTAAAATAGCGGCAATAGCGGCGATTACTGTTTTTCCTGATCCGACATCGCCTTGGAGCAGGCGGTTCATCGGCCTGCCTTTTTGAATATCTGAAACGACTTCATTCAAAACTTCTTTTTGAGAATTGGTCAAAATAAAAGGAAGTTTGGATATTATCCGGCTTAAATATTCCTGATCAATTTCAATTGGCGCGCTTTTTTGCTCGGCCAGTTCAGATTTTATTTTTAAATTGTTGAGCTGAAGCAAGAACAAGTTTTCAAACGCAAATCTTTTCTTTGCCGCCTCTGCATCCACGGGCCGCAAGGGGAAGTGGATTTTTTTAATAGCCAGGTTAATGTCGGGAAGTTTATTTTTTTCCAAAATTTCTTTAGGCAAAAAATCTTCCATGTGTGGAATTTCGGAAAGCAGCGGTTTTAAAATATAACGTAATAGTTTTGAAGTGACGCCTCTGGTTTCCGGATAAACGGGGATAATTCCGGCAGTGTGTCTTGGTCCGCTGATGGCTCCGGAAATGCCGTGGCTGGAGGTGACTTCGTAAACTGGATTGCTTAGATATAGATCGCTTTTTGATTCAATTATTTTTCCAGCAAAATTTGCCTGCGTGCCAGGTTTCAGTGTTTTTAAAAGATACGCTTGATTAAACCAAACTGCGCGGACTCCTCCGGATTCATCAACTATAATTGCTTCAACTAAAACCAAATGCTTTTTAAATGTCCGGCGCAAACCGATCTTTTGAACAACTCCGTGTATGGTTGCCGGCTGATTGGGCAATAATTCCGCGATAGGAATTATCTTAGAAAAATCGTCATATCTGAATGGGAAATGCCAAAGTAGATCTCTGACCGTGCAAATCTTAAGCTTGGCAAGTTTTCCAACAAACTTTGGGGTAATACCGCTGATTTTGCTTAACTCGGTATTTAGATCCATCGCGTTTGCTTTAATTGCATATATTATACTCCTATATTAAAAATTTATAAAACCCGATTTATCATTTTCGCTTTTATAGTAATTCAGTATAATAATGAATAATAAATATGAACAAGGAAGAAAAAAGAGATCTGATGCTGGAAATAAAGGAAGAAATTTTGCAAAACAGCAAGCTCCCTCTTTATAAAGAAAGAAAAAAGAATAAAGTTTTTCCGGTAATAGGCGAGGGAAGTCATTCTGCCAAAATAATGTTTATCGGCGAGGCGCCGGGAAAAAATGAGGCGGCTACAGGCAGGCCTTTTTGCGGAGCGTCCGGAAAATTTTTAGATAAGCTTTTAGCGCATGCGGGAATAAAACGAGACGACGTTTATATTACTAATATTGTAAAAGACAGGCCGCCCGCAAACCGCGATCCGTTTCCTGATGAAATAGAAGCTTATGCTCCGTATTTGGATAGACAGATTGATATTATTCGTCCAAAAATTATTGCCACTCTTGGCAGATTTTCAATGGTATATATTATGGAAAAATTTGGACTGGAAGATCGGCTGGATGCCATCAGTAAAATTCACGGCAGATCGTTCGAAGCCAAAGCTCCCTTTGGAAAAATAATTATCACCCCTCTTTATCATCCGGCTGTGGCGATATATAATCCGCACGCTCAGGAAGAGCTTAAAAAAGATTTTTTGGTTCTTAAAAAGTTTGCGGATTAATATATACTCATTATTAATTTTAAAAAACGTTTATCATTCTAATTCGAACTGACAATGCTGCAAAAAATACCAGCAATGAATTACTAATGCGGCTGATGTGGCGGGCTGATAGTGTGACTAAATAGGCGCTTCGACGCGTTGAAGCGCCGTCAACGCTTTAGAAAAAGTTATCTTGTGGATAAGTTGGTTTGCATTAATTTTTTAATTTGCTAAAATTACTTCGGTTTTAAATATTTTGCAGTGCTTTAAAATAGTTTTTTGTATTTTTAAATGAAAAATATTTTACGCCTAAAAGAAATAGGTCATAAAAAAATATTTGATGAACGGGACGCTCTATGAAGCGTCCCGTTTTTGTTTTTGGAAAAATCTGGCAATCCGGCAATCCGGCAACTCGACCATAAATTTATTAATTGCCGGATATATAAAAAATCATCGACTAATATAAATTAAAAAAATAATTTTATGAATACAAATAATCAAAATAACGATCCGGCAACTGGCAAAAATAATCCGGCAACCGGCGAAAATAATCCGGCAACCGGCGAAAATAATCCGGCAAAGCGAATTCTGGGCCGCGTCAGGAAAATTTTATTTATTTTTATTGGCACGCTGGCCGTTATTTTTATTGGGCTGGTGATCTACCGTATTCCGGCCGCTATAGAACGTCGAGACACAAAGCGGGTTGTTGATAAGATCAACGCTCAAAAAATTACTTTAGCCGATGTTATGGGGGATAATCTTCCGTCCGAGCCTGATCCGGCGTTGAAAGACGCCACTCTTGAAGGAGTCGATGCTAATGGAAATGGTATTCGCGACGATGTTGAGCTGGCGATCTTTAAGCTTCATCCGGATTCCGCCCGTATTCGCGCGGCGGAGCTGCAGTATGCAAAATCGTTGCAAAATGAAATGACTAGCGATGTTTTTAATTCGGATACTTTGGTGGCGGTGATGAAACAAGAAGATCGGGGTTTTTTCTGCATCTCAGACGTTACTCCAAAAGATGATAAGTTGATGATCGCAGTAGAAACGGAAGCAAGAAATTTGGTATTGGATAATATTAATCGAAAAAATAGGCACGAAGAAATTTTTAAAAAGTTTATGACCATATATAAGTTAGACGATGGTCGTTGTGATATAGATTTAAAACTTTTACCCAACTAATTAAATGAAAACTAAATTTATAAAATATCTTGCTAGTTTTGCTGTGCTTTTTGCATTTTTATTGCCTAACGATATTTTTGCGGCTTGTAGCGCCACGGGTTATACCGTTGTCTATGTCAATGGAATAAATACAAAATCTGAAAGCGATACCAAAACAGACACAGATCTTTTGAGAAATGGATTCGTGAGATATGCTAATTCATTTAATTTTAAAGACATTCAATTTTTACCCGGTTATAACCCCTCACACATCAGTGGTTTGGGAGATGTAGCAGAAACTATCTCGCAAATTTATGATCATCCGTTCAGCGATTATGATCTAGACAACATTCTTTTAACACTTTATTCAGAGATAAGTACGCGAAAAATTCTTCTTGTTGGCCACTCTCAAGGAACTTTTTATACAAATGAAATTTATAATTATCTTGTTAATCACGGCGTACCAAAAGGATCCATTGGCGTTTACAATGTCGCTACTCCGTCCAGTGCCGTTGGCGGATATGATGTCGTTCCGGAGCAAGGGGCATATCTCACATCATCAAATGACAAGGTTATAAATTTGGTGCGCAATCTTGCGTCTAAATTGAACGCCAAGCAACCACTTCCCGCCAATATTGATATCCCCCTTACATCAAAAGAAGCGGCCGATTCGTTCGGCGGACATTCGTTTAGTGATGTGTATCTTGCGAGTGATGCTATTCGCATAGTTTCCGATATTGAAAATGCGCTTAAAAAACTTTCCGCGCCTCAAATCGGAAATTCTTTGGACGCCGGATGTTTTATTCCGCCAGAGAAAGACATTGCTTATCATATTCAGGAATCCGCATTCCCGGCTATCGATCTATTTGCTGATAAATTTATCGCGGCAAATGGCGCGGTCGCTGATTTTGGAGAATCGATAGGAGACGGTACGTCAAAGGTGATCGCTCAAGTTTTGGATACCGCTAAAAATACGATCGCGACTATCACCGGTTTGATAAAAAATAATGCCCAGATCCCGGATCAAAAATTATTGGCCGAGGTTTCTTTGAATTCTGTTTCTTCGGACCCCATTTCTTCGCAATCGAGCGATAAAAATGCGCCGACAGATGCGGGATCCGCTCCCGCGGTTCAGCTCGCCGAAGCTGATCAGATCTCGATTGATGAAAATGTTTTAAATAGTCCCGAAACAGTAGCCGCGCCGGAGCAGCCCACTATCAAAGAAGCGGACACGATCGTAAAAGAAGATGTTTTGCAAAGCGCGGATATTCCCACATCTACTCAAAGACAATTGGTTGATACGGAAGTTGTTCCGGATAGTATTCAAAAGCAAAATATTCAGATCTGTTCTTTTGGTTCAACTTCGCCTGCTACAGACCAGGCCGCAAAATCAGCTACGCATCAAAATTTGATCATAAACGAGGTGGCTTGGATGGGAAGCAATAAAAGCGCAAGCGACGAGTGGATCGAATTAAAAAATATTTCTAATTCCGAGCTGGATATTTCAGGCTGGCAGATATTGGACAAAGGCGAACAGATAAAAATTACCATTCCGGCTGGAAAAAAGATCGCGGCTAAAGGATTTTTATTGATGGAAAGGACGGATGATAATTCGGTCCCCGGTGTTGGTGCTGATATTATTTATACGGGCGTGCTTTCAAATTCTGACGAAGGTTTGAGGTTGTTTAATGATCGATGTGATTTAGTCGATGAAGTTTTGGCCGCTGGTTCTTGGCCGGCTGGGGATGCGTCGACAAAACGATCGATGGAACGTCAAGCAGACCTGACTTGGTCGACGTATAGTGGATCCGGAGAGGGAAGCGGCGATCAATTGATCATGGGAACGCCCAAAAAAGAGAACAGCGTAAGGGTAATTTCTTATGGAGGCGGAGGGGGCGTGGTGTCAACTAGTAGCCAACAACCGGTAGTTAATGATAAGCAATCTACAGCTAGCGACCAGCAGGCGGCTCCGGCTAAAATTTTAATTACAGAGGTGCAAATTACCGGCGGTACGGGAAGATCTAATAATGATTTCATAGAGCTTTATAATCCAAATGACGCAAGAGTTAGTTTGAAAGGATATCGTTTGATAAAAAGAGCGGAGAATGGATCTTCTGATATGAGCATAAAATCTTGGACGAGCGATGCTTTTGTCGAAGCTAAAAGTTTTTATATTTGGGCGAACAGTGATTACCAAGATATTCCATCGGCGCCGGATGTGACCACCTCTGCTACTTTATCTAATGATAATTCTATTGCTCTCCGCTATGGCGCAGAAAATACGGGAAATATAATTGATTCCGTTGGCTGGGGAAGCGCCGTGAATTCTTTGGTCGAGCAAAGTGCTTTTTCGCAAAATCCGGGTGCCGATCAAAGCATTCAAAGAAAAATAAAAGATGGCGCTTTTGTCGATACGGATAATAACGCCGCAGATTTTGAATTAACGAGCTGCCCAAATCCAGCGGCGCAGTCTAGGTCTTGTTCGGTGAGCGAGACAACCGAACCAAATCAAGCGCCAAGCGCTTTTTTTGTTTTTTATCCGGCCGGGCCGGAAGCCGGCGAGGTGATCGATTTTAGCGCGGCTTCATCAACCGATCCTGATGGAAGTATAGTTTTATATGATTGGGATTTTGGCGACGGCCAAGGTTCGGGAGCTGAAACGGCAACGAGTACACATAGTTATTCATTGCCGGGAAATTACAATATTTTGTTGACTATTTTTGATAATTCAAGCGCCAGCTCGACCTATAAATTGCCCATCAACGTTTCTACCAGCTCCGTGCACGAATCCGGCCACGTATTGATAAGCGAGGTGATGTCCGGAATGGGTGATGGCAGATCAGACGAAGAATTTGTCGAACTTTATAATCCAACGGATACCTCGATAGATCTGACCGATTATGAACTAAGAAGAAAAAGTTCGGTGGATGCTACCTCGACTCAGATCTTAGTCAAGAAAGACAACTTTTCCGGAACAACTATTTTGCCTAAAGGATTTTTGCTGATAGCAAGTCCGGAATATTCGGCTTCAACCAGCGCCGATATAATTTATTCTCAATATTCCAGTCCTCGTCATCTAGCTTATGATAATGATGGTGTGATTTTATATGATAATTTTGGAAAAAATATCGATGAAATCGATTATGAAAAAAATGAAGGCGGAAAAAGCTTAGAGAGAAAAGCTTTGTCGGGCGGAATTTGTATTTCGGCTCAAAATGATGGAGGGTTTTTAGGGAATGGCTGTGACACTAATAATAGCGTTAATGATTTTGAGATTCGTGATATTCCTGGTCCACAAAACGGTAAGAGTTTCCCGGAGCCGCGTGTTGCGCCAATGGCCGTTTCAAATTTTTCCGCTCAGTACGACAAAGCCGACAAAAAGATAATTCTGAATTGGGGCGATAGCCATGATTATTCCGGAGCTATTTCGGCTTTGAAATATGTTATTTTTGATGCAAGCGATGTTCCGAGTTTGAGCGGTATAGAAACGGCATCAACGACGGCGGAATTTAATATTAGTGAAGTTGGACGCGATTATAAATTTGAAATCAAAGCGATCGATAAGGATGGTTTGGGTTCGGACATTTCGACAGCCTCCGTTTCGGTGCCGGGTATTTCTATAGAAGACTTGAATTATTTATTGGTTAATCAAAATAATTGTGGCGGATTTAATCATGGCGATGTTGGGCAAGTTTTTAAACCGGCGGTATCCGGTGTGTTGCGTTCTATTTCTATGAAAATGTCCGCTAGTGTTTGGGGGCATAGCGATGTGCATATGTATATCTACAAATGGAATGGAGGCGCCTCATCTACTCCGAATGCGATTAATAAAGGCGATCTTTTAGCGGAATCGACCATTTCAGATATTACGCCCACTATTCTTAGCTATGCGCCTGAAAAAACTTGGAATTTTAGCGATGCGAACGAAGTGGTATTGGAAAAAGAAAAATATTATTACTTAGAGGTTAAAAATGGCTCATCTTCGGCATATCCAGACTATCAAACTACGGATGTAAGATATTGCGCGGGTGGCAACGATTCGCTTATTGATGGAGACGCTTGGAGCGGATCCAGCAAAATTAATGATCTATATTTGATTATAAATGCGGTAAAAACTGGAGAGATCTCTTTACAAGAGCCGATAGACGATCAAGTTTATTACGATCCTAATTTAAATTACAAAATCAAATATCTTGAGCCGGCAGATAAAAAATATAGCACAATAACAATTAAAACTTCAGATTTTCTTACAGATGCCGATATAGATGATCAAATGATAAATTTAAGCGACAGCGAGCAGTCTATTGGTTGGCACGAAATTAATAGAAGTTTAAATACGAATCGCGCCGGATATTTTAAAACAAAAATATCCTTATCCGATTTAATAAGTACCGCAAATAATTTTTCTGTTTTTGGAGTTCAGCCCCCGGAAGGAAAGTTGCTGTATCAAAATAGCTTCAGCACAACCCTATCCAGAAGTAGTTACTTTTCGGGTCAGGTTTTTAGGCCGGTAGCTTCCGGCAAGATCGACAGCTTGGATCTGGAGGTGATGTCTACCGCTCCCGATATAGTGCAGGCGCACGCTTATTGGAGTATTTATGAATGGAATGGGAACGGAAATGATAAGGATGGGTCCGCCGGGGCATTGCTAGCTACATCTACTTCGAAATATATGACCGCTACAACCTATTCTCCTGGACCGTATTTAGTGAACTGGGATTTTGCGGGAGACAACGAGATCTATTTGGATTCGGCCAAATATTACTATCTAACCCTAAGCATAGTTTCCGACAATACGACTTGCACGTTCGATTGCCGTCCGCCCATGTTATTTATGTTTGGTTCCAGTAACGGTTCATTGATCGATGGCCGAGCGATAAGCAGTCTTAACGATCCAGAGGATATATACCTCGTGATCAATAAAAAGCCGGAAAATTGACCCTAGCCCGGCATTCTAACACAGACTAGATGAATCTAATGCGTGGCGCTGCGTATGGGTTTGTATTTTTTCCAACAAAAAATCATAATATGGGTATGGAACTTTATCGTGATTGGAAAAAAGCTAAAGAAGAAGTTATCGGCGATCAGGCAAAGAGATATGAAAAAGAGGCGGAAAATCAGAAAAAGCTTCAGAGATTAACTAATGAGTATGATCTAATAGAGGCGGCTTTTGATCAGCTTTCCGACGAACAGAAGGAAATGCTCAAGAATGTTCCCAGAACAAAAGAGGAGTGGGAAGCATTTAATGAAGTCGGCGAAGATCTGGACAAAAAACAAGAAAAAATGGAAGAACTTTGGGTGGAAATAGATAGGGTTGTAGACGAGCTACCTTTTGATTCCGAACAATTAGAGAATAGATTCAAACGGATCGCTGCGGAATTGGCAGAGAAGTATCATTTGAATAACTAGGTAACTGCGTTGTCATTTTTGTTTGACAAGCAATAAAATGTATTGCATATTACTACGAACAGTAGTTCTTTTAATTTTAAGGAGGGTCTATGCCTGGAAGGGAATGGGTTTACAGACATACGGAGTGCGATCGCATATTTAACAACAAGGATTCGATGAGGGAGGTGGTCATATCCTTGAAGGCGATGTGCGCAGATGATGCGGAAAAGGAGGGCGCGGAAATTTGGAAGGCGCGACTTAAAGAGGGAGAGGATGATCATGGCGCCAAAAAGATAAATGGAAGATATTTTTGGCCGAGCAATCCGCGCGTTGTGCTGGAAATAAAAATAAGGACATAGTGCCTTTTAAAAGTTTTGCTGGCCGTACTTTGAACGGCTGGCGCCCCGTGTAATATCCGGGGCGTTTTTTTAATGATATATAATGAAGTTATGATAATTATTTTGGATAATATCCGCAGCTTATTTAATGTAGGATCGATCTTCAGGACGGCAGACGCCGCAGGTATCGAAAAAATATATCTTTGCGGAATTACGCCAACGCCCACGGATAGATTTGGCAGGATAAGGCCGCAGCTTGCCAAGGTTTCTTTGGGCGCGGAAAATACCGTGGAATGGGAGTATGTTAAATCGGTAAGCGGGTTGATGAATAAATTAAAAAAACAGAAAATAAAAATTTTTGCAGTTGAACAGGATAAGGGATCTATTCCATACTATAAGTTGAAAGTCGAAAGTCTAAAGTCAAAAGCTGAAAGCGGAAATCTAAAAATTGCGTTAGTTTTTGGCAACGAAGTGAACGGTATTTCAAAAAGCATCCTTAAAAGATCGGATAAAATATTAGAAATACCGATGGCCGGAAAAAAGGAGTCTCTTAATGTATCTGTGGCTGCGGGTATTGTAATTTTTAATTTGAAATATGGAATTAAATAAAATAAGAACACAGCTGGAAGAAGATATTAAAAAACTTTCCGATTATCGCGGATTTATTCTTGCTGGTTTGCCGAGATTTAATAATTTGTTTGGCAGGGATTCGCTTATTGTTTCCTGGCAATTACTGAATTATGATCCAAGTATAGCTAAGGTTACTTTAAAAACATTGGCGTATTTGCAAGCCAGCAAGATCGATCCGGAAAGAGATGCCGAACCGGGAAAAATATTGCACGAAATGTGGGAAGGGGATGATGATGCCATACCCCGTCTGAATATTGATGCGGTACCCTTTCCTTACTATGGTTCGGTTGATTCTACGCCGCTTTTTATGATCGTTGCCGGAAAATATTTTAAAAAAACTAAAGATGCTGATCTTATTAAAAGAATATGGCCAAAGGTGGTTGCGGCTAAAGATTGGATAATGACCTATGGTGATTCCAATAAAGATGGCTTTGTGGATTTTGACCGGAAAAATCCTCATGGTCCGTTCAATCGGTGCTGGAAAGATGGAGCACAATCTCCCCGGTTCGGAAAGCGTCCGATAGCTGCCGTGGAAGTTCAGGGATATAAATATGAAGCGCTTAGATATTTCAATATTCTTGCCGAAGCTATTGGCGAAAAAGAAAAAATTGAAATTGATTACCTTGTGGGATTTAGAAAGAGTTTTTTTGAAAAGTTTTTTTGGCCGGAAGAAAATTTTTTCTATTTGGCAATAGATGGAAAGGGTAAGAGCTACAGATCGGTCACTTCTAATCCTGGTCATTTGTTGTTTACGGGATTAATAGATGCCGAGAGCAAAAGAAAGATCGTTGATCGATTGTTTAAGCCCGATATGTGGACGCCGTTCGGCGTACGAACCCACTCGACCAACAATAAGGATTTTGATGCTTTTTCTTATCAGCTTGGCTCGGTGTGGCCTTATGACAATTGGATCATCGCTGAGGGTTTACGGGAAAGCGGATTTGAAAAAGAAAGTAATTTAATAAAAGACGCGCTCGTTGGAGCGTTTTCGGCGCTTGGCCATTTGCCCGAACTTTATGCGGTTGACGAAAGAGGGAAGATTCAAGAGATAAAGGATGCCAATCCCTTACAGGCTTGGTCCAGCGGAGGTCTTTTAAATTTAATATTGTAGTATTATTAAAATAATGAACAAGAAAAATAAAAAATTAAAAATTGCGCAGATCGCGCCTCTTTGGTTTACCATTCCCCCGAAAAAGTATGGAGGCATAGAAAGGATAGTGGCAGAATTGTGTGATGGTCTGGTAGATAAAGGCCACGACGTAACTCTTTTTGCGGCGCCGGGAAGTAAAACAAAAGCTAAATTGATCAGTGTTTTTCCTAAGCCATTGATCGAGGGCGGAGTTTCATGGTCCGATCCTTTTTGGAATTTACGTAATCTTGCGAAGGCATATGAAATGGCTGATAAAGGAGAATTTGACATAATTCACTCGCATATGGATGTCTGGACGTTGTTTTTCCAGAATCTTACAAAGGTGCCAACTATTTCAACTATGCATAATTCACTTTTAAAAACAGGAGTGGAAATAAATAAGGATTTTAGAATGAGGCTTTATAACGAAGAAAGAAAAAACAGTAATATTGCTTTTATAAGCAGATCGGCCAAGGATCAGTCGGCGATAAAATTTAAAAGTAGTCTGGTGATATATAACGGAATAAATTTAAAGCATTTTAAATTTAATCCTGTAGGCGGAGATCATTTTATTTGGGTTTCCAGAATAGATGACTATAAGGGAATTGAAAATGCCATAGCGGCGGCGGAAAAACTTAAAGTTAAATTATTCTTTGCCGGACGTTTGGATAAAAGTCAGGTTGGTTATTTTAATAAAAAAATAAAGCCGCATTTGAATAAAAATATAGTTTATTTCGGTGAGCTAACCGAAAGTCAGCTTTCGGATTTTTACGGAAATGCAAAAGCGTTCATATATCCCATTGAATGGGAGGAGCCATTTGGACTTGTTGTTGCCGAATCAATGGCCTGCGGTACGCCGGTCATTGCATACGATCGCGGATCTATGTCTGAGTTGATCAAGGATGGCAAAACTGGTTTTGTTGTTGATAGTAATTTGAATGCATTGATCAGGGCTATGAAAAAAATAGATAAGATCGACAGGCGCGAAGTAAGAAAAAGAGTAGAAAAAATGTTCAGCAAGAGAACTATGGTGGAAAATTATGAAAAATTTTATTACAAATTAATTTCTCGTAAGTCCCATAAGTAATGAAAAAGTTAAAAATAGCTATGATGGTCGCAGGGCAGTTTGCGATACCTCAGCCGAAGGATATTGTATATGCCCCTATGGATATTGCCACATATATCAGCGAAGAAATGGTCAAGCGTGGACATCGTGTTGATTTTTTCGCGCCCAAAGGTTCGAGAGTAAAGGCCAGCAGGATAATTACCGGAAATTTGCCGCCGTTAAGCAAGGTTGTGGGTAAATTTGAAAAAAATGCGGATTTTAGCAAGATCTTTTCGCTTTGGGACCAATATCTTATTGCCTTAATGTTCAAGTTGGCCAAGAAGGAAAAGTATGACTTGTTACACATCCATCCTGTCGACAGGGCTTTGCCATTAGCATTGTCTCATCCGGAACTGCCAGTCGTTTACACGCTTCATGATCCGATATCTCCTTGGCGGGCTCAGATATTCAAAATGTTTTCAAGTAAGAATCAATATTACGTTCCAATAAGCAATGCTCAGAAAAAACCTGCGCCAAAATTAAATTATTTAAAAACTATTTATAACGGTATAAAATTGGAAGAATTCCCTTTTTCGGGAAAGAGGGGCAAATATCTATTATTTGTCGGAAGAATTATGAAAGAGAAGGGGGTTGCGGAAGCTGTCCGGATAGCTAGGGATCTCAACGAAAAACTTTTGATAATAGGTCCGACTTCAAAAGATGATTACTGGAAAAAGGGAATTGAGCCATATCTAGGAAAAAATATTAAATACATAGGGTACGTCCCACGCAAAAAACTTTTCTATTACTATAAAAATGCCAAGGCATTTCTATTTCCTCTTCAATGGGAAGAACCTTTTGGACTGACTATGACCGAGGCAATGGCTTGCGGTACGCCGGTCATTGCTTTTAATAGAGGATCGGTTCCTGAAATAGTTGAGAACGGAAAGACGGGATTCATTGTAAAAGATTTTAAGGAGATGGCCAGCGCTATAAAAAATATCGACTCAATAGATCGTCAAAATTGTCGCACAAGCGTAGAAAATAAGTTTAGTTTTAAAACTATGGCCGATAATTATGAAAAAGAATTTATCAAGATAGTTTTTAAAAAATAATGAAATTTTTTAAGAAAATATTTTTAAGCGTTTTAGTTTTCGTATTGGTGGCCGTTATGGGGGTGGTTTATATTTTGTTCATGGCTAAAAACAAAACAGCGATCGTGAAGATCGGAAATAATGTTTTTGATGTTGAAATTGCCGATACCGCCGGACAGCAAGCCAAAGGTTTGTCTTTTAGAGATAGCTTGGATAAAAACAAGGGAATGTTGTTTGATTTTGGCAAAGAAACGACTCCGACTTTTTGGATGATGGGAATGAAGTTTCCTCTGGATATAATTTGGATAAATAGCGGAAAGATCGTTGGGATCGATAAAAATATTTCCGCGCCAACTCCGGGCACGCCGGAAAACGCATTGAAGCTGTATAATGCGCCGGGACCGATCGGTATGGTTCTGGAAATAAATGCCGGACTTTGCGATGAATTGGGGATCAGTATAGGAGACGAAGTTTCTATAAGCAGATAAATTCATTTGTTTCTTTTTGGTATTATTAAGTAATGGAAACCGAAAAGAAAGATGAAGGTGTTCAAGCCCCGAAGAAAACGTTCTTAGGTTTTGATGCCGGAAAGATCTTCAACAA
The DNA here is from genome assembly GCA_023474975.1 of Patescibacteria group bacterium. Lineage (GTDB taxonomy): Bacteria > Patescibacteriota > Minisyncoccia > UBA6257 > 02-FULL-45-10c > JAHILT01. The sequence continues at coordinate 1,392 of JAMCXE010000008.1, read as the reverse complement.
TGTTTTTTTTATTGGTCTTTTGAGTTTTTTTGGCGGAATCAGCCAGGATATGTTTGTGCCGGTTCTGCCTCTTTATTTGGCTAATTTTTTAGGATTTGATAAATCCTTCATCGGTTTAACGGAGGGATTGGCAACCAGCAGTTCCAGCATCTTTAGGGTTGTTGCGGGATTTCTTTCTGATAAATTCAAGGCGCGCAAGCCGATAGTTTTTGCCGGATATTTTCTTTCTTTTGTCAGTCGGCCGCTACTAGCTATTTTTGCTTCGCCCTTTGCTATTTCTGCTTTAAGATTTTTAGACGGTACCGGAAAAGGCGTTAAGGATTCGCCTAAGGACGCCCTGATCTCCGAATCAGCTGAGGCAAAAACTAGAGGAAGAAGCTTCGGGGTGGTTCGCGCTTTGGATACTTTGGGATCAGTTGCGGGGCCGCTCATCTTGTTTTTATTGTTGTATTTATTCAGGAATAGTGTATTAAAATATCATTATATTTTCTTACTGACCGCGATTCCGTTGGTTTTTACTCTGAGTATCCTTGCTGTGTTCGTAAAGGAAACTCCGGTTCTCGAAAAAGGCGGGACGGAGGAAGATCCTATTTCGTTCAAATTACCCAAAGAATTTTATTTTTTCTTGGGCATTATGACGCTTTTTGCGATCGGTAATCCTTCAGATGCTTTTTTGATCTTACGCGCGCAAAATGTGGGTGTGACGCTTTTGGCTATTCCGCTAGTTTATGCTTTATTTAATTTTTTCTATGCCTCGGCGTCCATTCCGCTCGGCAGTTTGTCGGACAAGATCGGTCGAGAAAAAGTTATTTTGATGGGATGGGTATCTTATGCCTTGGCCTACTTGGGCTTTGCTTTTGCTGATAAAAGTTACCAGATCTGGTTGCTTTTTGCTTTTTATGGAATTTATTATGCTACGACCGAAGGAGTGGCTAAGGCATTCGTAGCGGATCTTACGCAGGTCGGGCACGGGGGTAGGGCGTATGGAATTTATAATTCAGTGATCGGCATAGTATCTTTGCCGGCCAGCATGATCGCCGGCTGGCTTTGGGATAAATATAATCCCGGAATGCTGTTTTATTTTGGCGCAATTATGGCGGTGATAGCATCAATTTTACTTTTAATATTCGTCAAATTTTACTATAATAAGAATATAATTAAGGTTTAAATTTATTTATGACAAAAATTGCAATAAATGGTTTTGGGAGAATAGGCAGGCTAATATTTAAAGAGCTTATTAAGAATGAGGATTTTGAGGTTGTGGCTGTAAATGATCTGGGTGATCTTGAGAATCTGGCTTACCTATTAAAATACGATACCGTTTATGGAAGATTTGATAAAGAAGTAAGGCTTGGCGATAGAGAATTGGAAGTTGCGGGTAAAAGAATAAAA
>JAMCXE010000005.1 GCA_023474975.1 Patescibacteria group bacterium | reverse complement strand
GCTTCAAAAGGCTGGAGCTGGGCTCCTTTCTTTGATGAGCGCAAATGCGAGCCTATTTTATAAACAATTAGTATGGGTCATACTAGGTTTTATTTTGATCGTTTTTATTTCCCAGATCGATCTGAGGCCTTTCGAAAAATATCCAAAAACCATTTTTGGTTTTTATATTTTTTCCATTCTTCTTTTGATTCTGACTTATTTCGTGGCTCCATCCGTACGTGGTGCGCGAGCTTGGATTCCATTAGGCGGGTCGGTCTTTGATTTTAAATTTCAAACCTCAGAAATTGCCAAGCTTGCTTTGATAATTTTATTTTCTTTTTTTTGGGCTAAGGCCCATGTAGGTGTTGGCCAGATCAAGAATATTTTAAGATCATTTTTTTACTTTGCGATTCCGGCAGTTTTAGTATTAATGCAGCCGGACCTTGGAACTGTATTGATATTTTTTTCGATTTGGTTTGGATATCTTCTCATAAGCGGCATAAAGTTGAAGCATCTGATGATGGCCGCGCTTATTTTTTCCCTAGCCCTTTTTCTTATGTGGACAAGTTTTTTGAAAAATTATCAAAAAGAAAGGATAATGGGCCTTTTTTATCCCGAGCATGATCCATTGGGAATAAACTACAACGTCATTCAAGCCAAGATCGCTATTGGCTCCTCTGGGTTTTGGGGAAAGGGCTTCGGCCAGGGAACTCAAGTGAAGTTGGGATTTCTTCCTGAGGCTCAGACGGATTTTATATTTGCGGCTTTCATTGAAGAATGGGGAGTCTTTGGCGCTCTCATTTTGATATCGGCTTTTTTATTATTACTGTATAAGATAATTAGAATAGGACTTATAAGTGAGAATAATTTTTCTAGATTTTTTTGTCTTGGTTCGGTAATAATGTTTCTGGCTCAATTCGTTCTTAATGTGGGATCGAATTTAGGTCTTCTCCCCGTAGTAGGGGTTTCTTTCCCTTTTCTTAGTTACGGCGGATCTAATTTGTTGACTGGGGTTTTAACCATCGGTATAATTCAGGGAATAGTTTTGAAGAATAAGCAATTTTAATTTTATGGAGACTCCCAGTGCGGGAAATTACTATATTTTAATAAAAAAAGAAAAAAGGGCGCTGATGTATGGGGCTTTTTTTATTTTGGTTTTTTTATTGATATTTTTTATTGGCTATTTCTGTTCTGCGCTTTTTCCCGTATCTAAGACGTCTGATATAAAAAATATAGAAATAAAAGAAAATGAAGGATTTGGACAAATATCGATGGACCTAGAGAGATCCGGAATTATACGATCAGGTCTCGCCTTTCAGATATTTTCATTATTGTCGGGTTCTGCCCATAAATTGAAACCGGGTGATTATTCGTTAGACGCCTCTTTATCGGCTCCGTACATATTGAATGCTATTGTTGCCGGTCCCGATATGGAAAGGCGGGTCGTAATTCCTCCCGGTTTTACACTTTTGGATATAGATAAAAAATTAAGCGATATCGGAATATTGACTCCGGGAACCTTGGCCGGTTTCGATCCAAGAATCATCAAGAATAGCTATGAGTTTTTGAATTCTTCTGATAACGTCCTTAGTCTGGAAGGGTATTTATTTCCGGATACTTATAATTTTCTTTTAAAATCGGATCCGAAAGATGTAGTTAAAAAATTTTTGGATAATTTTAGTATTAAGGTATGGCCTCATTTAACCGGCCGGACCGTTATCACCGGAAAAAATACATTATCTCCGTTACAAGTACTTACCGTTGCTTCCTTGATAGAAAAAGAGGCCTATTTTGACAATGATCGTCCGCTCGTGGCCGGAATAATATATAATCGGTTAAGAATAGGGATGCCCCTCCAGATCGATGCCGCTATTATCTATGCAAAGTGTGGCGGTTTTATGTTTTATTGTAATGATCCAATTGTTTTAAAGAATGAAACAAAATATTCTTCGCCATACAATACCTATTTATTTCCAGGATTGCCGCCGGGTCCGATTGGAAATCCGGGATTGGAATCTATTGAGGCGGCCCTAAATCCTCAAAGTTCCGATTTTTTATATTACATATCAGATCCAAAAACTCATAAAATAATTCCAAGCAAAACTCTGGATGAGCAAAATAATAATAGGATAAAATATCTGGGTATTTGACGCATATTTATTTGTGCTATTATTGAAAATAATGACGGTGGGGAAGACGCGTGATGATTTATAAAATGAATTGTTGCTTCGAGCATATTTTGCGCCATATTTGAGACTTGACGAAAAAAGGTTAGTAGTATAATATCTTATATATTATAAACATCTAAAAATCGAGCGGAGACGCTTTGGATTTTTTTTATGCTTAAACTACCCACCAAAATTTTTTCAAATCATCCGGGTGCGCTTATTGACCAGCCGAATTTAATAGAAATTCAAACTGATTCGTATAAAAAGTTTTTAAAAGAAGGATTAAAAGAGTTATTTAAAGAGATTTCTCCCATAAAAGATTATGCGGGCAAGGACTTGGAGTTACACTTCAAGGATTTTTATTTTGACGAACCAAAGTACGATGAAGAATATGCAAGGTTTAAAGATCTTACCTACGAAGCTACGCTAAGGGCTAATTTAAAATTGGTCAATAAAAAAGCCAAATATGAAAAAGAGCAGGAGGTTTATTTTGGTGATTTTCCGATGATGACCGACAGAGGCACTTTTATTATCAACGGAGTTGAAAGAGTCGTTGTTTCTCAGCTCGTTAGATCTCCGGGTGTTTATTTTACCGGAAGTGTTTATAGGGGAAGAAAGCTTTTTGGTGCAAAGGTTATTCCAAATCGTGGTGCATGGCTTGAGTTCGAAACCGATTCCGATGGTTTTATTTCCGTAAAAATAGATAGAAAAAGAAGGATTTGGACAAATATCGATGGACCTAGA
>JAMCXE010000046.1 GCA_023474975.1 Patescibacteria group bacterium | reverse complement strand
GGAATAGTACAAAAATTTGCCGTTTTTTAATTTTTAATCTATTCTTTTGTTCAAGGGCCATTAGCTTAGTGGTAGAGCACCCGGTTTGCATCCGGGAGACGCGAGTCCGATTCTCGCATGGTCCACCAAAAAACTAAAAACCGTAAAAAGGCGGTTTTTAAAATATCTGAAAAAACTTAAGCTTTGGCAAAAACAAAAGCAATTATCTTTTTGGCTCCGTGTTTTTTTAGTAGTGTCGCCGCCTCACCGATCGTTGATCCGGTTGTAAAGACGTCGTCTACCAGAACCACGTTTTTGTTTTTTATCGTTTCGAGATCTTTTATTTCAAAACAATCCTTAACATTTTCTTGTCTTTCTTTGGGATCTTTTAGATCGGCTTGGGTTTTGGTGGCTTTTACTCTTTTTATGACATCGGCATTAATTATCGCTCCGGTTTTTTTGGAAAATATTTCGGCTATTAATTTTGATTGATTGAAGCCGCGTTCGCGTTCTCGGTCTTTATGGAGGGGAATGGGTACGACCACAAAATTTTGAAAATCATATTTTAGTAAATTCAAATAATTTTCTATGAAGGGCGTCATTACATTGAGAAGCCCTTTCCATTTGTTGTACTTTAAAAATTTGACGATATTTTTGATCGGTCCACTCTCATAGTTTGATACGGGGGCCAATAAGAATTTTACGTTTTTATGGCAAAGCTTTTCTACTCCGGGAATACGCGATTTGCATTTAGGGCAAAAGAACGAGGAATAGATTATTATCGAGCTTAGGCATTCGCTGCATATTTTATTTTGCTTCTCGTCATCTTTTAAGATTTTTTTGCAATTTAAGCATATCGGAGGAAATAAGATGTCTAGAAAGATATCGGTCGCTTTGGCAAATATACTCATATTTTGGTATGATTATATCATTAATTAACAAGGAGTAATTAAAGATAGAATTTTTAAAGCTTAGATTTATTTTATATGGCTTTTAACTTTTTGGAGAAAATTTTGGGTTCAGGGGCATATTTAGGCGTTGATATTGGTACTACATCTATAAAGGTTGTGGAATTGGTGAAAACAAAGGGCCTGCCATTTTTAAGGACTTATGGATTTTTAGAGAGCTATGGTCACTTGGAGCGTCCAAACAACGCTATTCAAACCAGCTCTTTGAAGATGCTCGAAAACGAAACTGTTGAGCTTTTGAAAATGACTGTTAAGCATTCTGGAAGTAAGGCTAAAACGGCCGTTGCCTCACTGCCTTCTTTTTCTGCTTTCACTACTCTTTTGGAAATGCCGCTTATGCCTGATAGCGATACGGAAAAAATAATGAGTTTTCAGGCAAAGCAATATATACCACTCCCCATAAGTTCGGTTACCGTCGACTGGCTTAGGGTGGGGGAAAAAAGGGACGAGAATGGCGACAAGAAGCAGCAGATCTTATTAATATCGGTTCCAAATGAGATCATTTCTAGATATAAGAATATTTTTAAAGCTGCTGGTTTGAATTTGGTGGCCCTGGAAATAGAGGGTTTGAGTACGGCCCGTATCTTGACCCCGGGTATCGTTGAAGACACCTTGATAGTTGATATAGGTTCTCGATCTACCAGTATTTACGTGGCTCAGGATGGCAATTTGAAATTTTCCGGACAAACTGATTTTGCTGGAGGATCGCTCACTCAAACTATTGCCTCCGGACTCAATATAAGGATACGTCGCGCCGAAGATCTCAAAAGGTTGAGGGGTCTTACCGGAACTGGCGGTGAATATGAATTATCCACACTGATGATGCCGATATTGGATGTTATAATAAATGAAGCGGTAAGAGTTAAAAATAATTTTGAAAAGAATTACAACGAAAAGATAACAAGTATTATTTTGAGTGGCGGTACTGCTAATTTACCAGGAATAGAAAAATACGTAGAAGATCAACTTGCTCTTCCGACAACCAAAGCCGCGCCGTTTTCCAAAATTACCTATCCGGCTGAAGTGGAGCCGATAATAAGAGACCTCAATCCTAATTTTGTGGTAGCTTTAGGCTTAGGAGTAAAGCAAATATAAACAGAATCTGTTAATATAAATATATATGCCGCAATACAGTCAAAATGTTTCTGAACAAATAATGAAGTCCGATAAGTTGGGCTCGGGTTTGCCGTGGAAATTATTAGCTTTTTCCGTATTTATATTTCTTTTAGCGGTGCTTAGTTATTTTGCTTTAAGTTTGGGTTACTCCAATTATTTGAATAATCAGATCTCTCAAACTGAAGATAATACCAGGGCTTTAACTCAAAAAGTTTCTACTGATGCACAAAATAAGTTTATAGATATTTATTCCAGGCTTTCTAATTACAAATCTATTTTAGCCGATCATATTTATGCCTCGGGAGTATTTCCCTTACTTGAAAGCATCACTTATCCTACGATCTATTACACAGATGTTCAATTGAATACCACTGATAGCACGCTCGTTCTTTCTGGAATTGATGACGATATTATTAATTGCGCTAATGGATTGGATCTGATAAACAACATTGGCAACCCCCTGCTGATCCGGAAGCGCCGAGATCAGGCTGGATTGAATTTGGCTTATATCGGTCTGATTCTTTCCGTATAAATTATTAACATAGTCAACTGCTTGGGATTGGGCGGCATAGACATTTTCATCCGATTTAAGCTGCCCCCTCAACTCTTGGATGGAGGCGTACTCCGGCTCCAATACCATAACGTAAAATATCAAAGTGCCAAAAATCAGCGTGGCGGAACTAAGTAATGCTAACAATCTTTTGGTTGATGCTTTCATGTTATTTTTTAAATACCTTTGAAGATAAATTTAATGTAATCCTGAAATTAACTTGATTGGCTACAACCCTAGATTGATTTAAAACATAAGAAGAGATCATGTCTTTAGCGCTATCATATCCCCTTAATTGCAGGCTCAAAGAATTAAAATCCGCAGCAATTCCAGAAAGAACGAGCGTGCTATCAGTGGTATTCAATTGAACATCTGTGTAATAGATCGTAGGATAAGTGATGCTTTCAAGTAAGGGAAATACTCCCGAGGCATAAATATGATCGGCTA
>JAMCXE010000028.1 GCA_023474975.1 Patescibacteria group bacterium | reverse complement strand
ACTCCAACCTTGATAAACTAAGTGAACTGCCTGCATACGCACCTTTGGCGTATTAGGATTATTTGTATATGACATATACATAGAAGTTTATATCTCAAGGTGCGTCCAAGCTATTGAACCATAACGAAGAAGTTGACAAATTAATAAAATAAGTATATATTATACAAACTATTTGCTATTTAAAAACAAAAAATAAGGAGCGATCGTGATCGAAATAGACAAAAACGTGGAAGAGGAGAGGGATAATATTTTCGCCGGAGAAGAAATGGCGATAAGCCTTACTGGCTATTCCGAAGTCTTTATACAGAAAAAGGAGGAAAATAATTAAAAAAATAAGAGGGCGGATCGATAAAGATCCGCCCTTTTTTATTTGTGTCATTTGAGATATAATACTTATATTACGTCGTTATAAAAAAACAGATAGTGATCAAAAAAATAGTATCACATAAATCAAAAAAATGAATATAGATATTAAAGCTATAAATATAGAATTAACTCCGGCAATAAAAGAATATATAGAAAAAAAGATGTCGGGTCTTTCTAAATTTGTAGAAAAATGGGAAAAAACCGGAGCTGTAGAAGCCAGATTCGAATTAGCAAAAATTTCCAATCATCACAATAAGGGTAATATTTATCACGCCGAAGCCAATATAACCTTGGACGGTGAGCTTATTAGAGCCGAGGCGTCCGGAGAAGATGCCAATACTGTAGTAGATATAGTTAAAGATGTGATTAAAGCTGAGGTAATTAAATTGAAGGATAGGAAGGAGGAAAAGCGATAATTTTAAATAGATCTATTTTACCCAGTATCCCAAACGTAAAACAAAAAAATAAATATAAATGCTAGATTTTTTATTCAATCCCGTAAATAAACTCAAACCAATAGTAGAAAAAATAAACGCTATAGAAAAAGAGATATCTTCTTTATCAAACGAACAGCTAAAAGAAGAAAGCAATAAATTAATCGGACTCGAAATTACAGAAACAGAGTTGGTTAGGGGATTCGCAATTATTAGAGAAGCTGCCAAAAGAACGCTAGGGCAACGTCATTTTGATGTTCAATTAATGGGGGGCATTGCAATGCACGAAGGGAGAATAGCCGAAATGGCTACCGGCGAAGGAAAGACTCTGGCATCTACCGCTCCAATTTATTTGAACGCTCTTTCCAAAAAAGGCGTACACGTTGTTACCGTTAACGAATATTTAGCAAAAAGGGATGCTGTGTGGATGGGACAGATCTATTATTCGCTGGGACTATCCGTTGCCTGTCTTGTTCACGAAGGCGCACTGATCTATGATCCTGAATATATTTCTAAAAATGCAGAAGAGCTGATAGACAAAGAAAGGGACACTACCGGGGCATTTTTGGTTCAAACTGAATATTTAAGGCCAATCACCAGAAAAGAGGCGTATTTAGCTGATATTACTTACGGAACTAATCACGAATTCGGATTTGATTACCTGAGGGATAATTTAGCTTATTCAATAGCCGGTCAGGTTCAGAGAGATCCGTATTATGCAGTTATAGACGAAATAGACAGCATTTTGATAGATGAGGCCAGAACCCCCCTTATTATTTCCGCTCCCGATGAAGAATCCAGCGAATTTTATAAATTATTTTCTAAAATAGTAGCCCTACTCAAAAAAGATGAGGATTATATTGTCGACGAAAAAATGCATTCGGTAGATATTACCGAGGCAGGAATAAATAAAGTGGAAAGCTCTTTAAAAATAAGCAATCTATACGCTGCAGAAAATCTTAAACTTACACATTATCTCCAAGAAACCTTAAAAGCTTACGGATTATTTAAGCGCGACAAAGATTACGTCGTTAAAAATGGGGAAATAATTATAGTCGATCAATTCACTGGCAGATTGATGCCGGGAAGAAGATATTCGGGCGGACTTCATCAGGCCCTGGAATCAAAAGAAAATCTAAAAATTCAAAACGAATCAAAAACATATGCGCAGATAACTATTCAGAATTATTTCAGGCTTTATAAAAAGATCTGCGGAATGACTGGCACCGCCAGGACATCGGCCGAAGAATTTGAAAAAGTTTACGGACTTAAAGTTTTTAGTATTCCCACAAATAAGCCAATAGCTAGAAAAGACCTGACCGACCTTATTTATAAGAACGAAGCGGCAAAATATAACGCCATAATTACCGACGTCAAAGAAAGACAAAAAAAAGGACAACCGGTGCTGATCGGCTCTATTTCCATAGCAAAAAATGAGCTCTTGTCTGCGCTGCTCACAAAAAGCGGAATAAGGCACGAAATATTAAATGCCAAAAACAACGAACGCGAAGGTGCCATCATCGCTCAAGCCGGAAAATTAGGCGCAGTAACCGTTGCTACAAATATGGCTGGCCGTGGCGTAGATATTATATTAGGCGGAAATCCAATAGATCCCGCTGAAAACCAAAAAGTAAAAGATCTTGGTGGATTACACGTTATTGGCACAGAAAGGCATGATGCCAGAAGAATCGATTATCAGCTTCGCGGAAGAAGCGGAAGGCAAGGCGATCCGGGTTCTTCACAATTCTTCCTTTCTTTGGAAGACGACCTGCTTAGAATATTCGGGGGAGACCGCATCAAAAATATGATGAGTAATTTTAATATTCCCGACGATATGCCGATCGAAGCGGGGATAATATCAAAAGCGGTTTCGCAGGCACAATCAAAGGTGGAGGGCTTTAACTTTGATAATCGACAAAATTTACTTGAATATGATGACGTACTAAATAAACAAAGGATGGCAATTTATGCCAAACGCCAAGAACTTTTGAAAAAAAACACACATCCGCAAATTTTGTCGGTTTTGGATATGTTCTGGATGAATCACTTGGAAAATATAGAAGCCCTCAGAGATTCGGTCAGAATAAGGGCTTACGCCCAACACGATCCACTCGTTGAATATCGCAGAGAAAGCCATATCCTTTATAGGCAAATGTTGGATGGTTTTGAGAAATGGGTGGCAGAGAACGAAGAAAGAATAAATGAATTGACAAAAAAACAAAACGAAGCCGCTGCGGCGTCGTTCATTGTAAATACAGCGAAGCGATCTCAGTCATCTGCCATTCCGGGCAACTCGGTCCAGAGCTCACCGCTAAAGGACTCGACTCGAAATCCGGAAAAAAAGAACTGGATTCCCACTGGAGTTTATCCCGAGTCTACTCGAGGGACGGGAATGACAAGTAAAAAGGTTGGCCGCAATGATCCCTGCCCGTGCGGAAGTGGGAAAAAATATAAGAAGTGCCACGGAAAATAATTTAATGATCATATTATATTAATCTCTTATAAGTACTTATATCCCTCACTCTCATGTATGAGAGTGAGGGATATTTGTGATATGATTATTTTTAATAAAATTAATAAGTCACCCCCCCCATCA
>JAMCXE010000012.1 GCA_023474975.1 Patescibacteria group bacterium | reverse complement strand
TCCAAACTTAGCATGTCGATTTATAATATTTTTTGTAATATACAAACCCAAACCGGATCCGGTAGTTTCCTTAGTCATTACATTGCTAGACCTAAAGAATTTACCAAAAAGCTTTTTCAGGTCATCTGGAGGAATTCCCATGCCAGTATCTTTGATACTTATCTGAACATAGGGTTTATTTTCAAGTTTTCGAACAGAAACAGTCACCTGTCCATTAGCAACATTATATTTAATAGCGTTATCTAAGAGATTTGAAATCGCCATGCTAAGTTTGGATGGATCTCCGTATATTGTTAAAGAAGTTTCAGCGCCAGGATCAAAATAGAGACTCACACTGTACTGTTTAGCGATAGCCTCGGCCTGAGAGAGTAGAGAGGCCAGGAATTTTATCAGATCAAAATTCTGCAACTCATATCCAAATCTTCCTTCTTCTAATTTAGAAACATTAAGCAGATCCTCAACGACTTTCAATAAGTTGGCCGATGCAGCCGAGCCGATCCTTACGGTTTCTTGCTGTTCGTCGGTCAATTTCTCTTCCCTTAGCGTTTCGAAAACCCATCCTACGGCAGCTAGCGGAGTTCTAAGCTGATGTGCGGCCACGGTAATAAAATCGTTCTTTGATCTCAACAATTCCACCTCCCTGGTTCTATCCCGAACAACCTTTAAAAATCCAAAGACCCTTCCATTTTCATCGAGCAATCTATTCGTTGAAACCCTAAGCTCCAAACGCGGATCATCAAAAGACATATCCATGATCTGCGGGTATACACCCTGATCCGATCGTCTTACAACGGTCGGGGCCAAGGATGGATAAATGATCTGAGTAAGCAATTTTAATTCCCCATCTCTTAAATTGTCGATTGCGATTATTTTTCCTAATACCTTTTCTTTATTAAGATTGAATATCTCTTCGGCGGTTTTATTGAAGATCATTATTTTAAAATCCTGATCATAAACTATGAGACCATCATCAATTATTGATATTATAGAATCCAAACGGCTTCTATCCTGCTTTATGCTCAAACTATATTTGGCAGCGCGCAAATTACTAAAGAAAACCACAAAACCAATTAAAAGAAGAGTTAAAAATACCACGACCCGCCACAACAAAACACTGACAAACACATAATCCACTCCCAAAATAACGAACAAGAGCAAAATAAAAAGCCAAAATATCCGCATTTGCGGCATCTTTAAAAACTCCTGAAAATTTTTAAAAAAATTTTTCATCTTATCGAATAATCATTCCATTCTATTCCAAGTTTTTCCCGCTTCTATAGAGACTTTTAACGGCACAGAAAGCTTAAATGAATTCTCCATTATAGAAGAAATAATTGGTTTTGCGTCTTTTATTATATCATCTTTAACCTCAAATATTAATTCATCGTGAATTGTGAGCAATAGCCTGACTTTTTTATCCCACCACCCTCTTTTTTTCAGATCTTCATATATTTTTATCATTGCTATCTTTAAAATATCCGCAGCCAAGCTCTGTACGGGCATATTTATAGCTTCGCGCTCGGCCTGTTTAGCCAAAAATTGAGAACTGGAAACAATATTTAAAAGCCAGCGTCTGCGACCATTCAGATTAGAAACAAAGCATTTTTTTCTAGCGTCTTCTTTCACTTTCTCCTGCCATTCTTTGATCTGCTTAAAATCATTGAAATATTCCGCAATGAATTTTTTAGCTTCCGCCACGCTTAGTCCGCTGGATTTAGCAAAAGATATAAATCCCATTCCATATACCATTCCGAAATTGAGTGTTTTGGCGAATTGCCTCATTTGCGGAGTAACTTTTTCAAGCGGCACATTATTCACTTGCGCCGCAGTCATCTTATGGATATCAAGATCGTTGTTGAAAGCTTCTATCATTTTCTGATCACCGCTTAAAGATGCCAAAACCCTAAGTTCGATCTGCGAATAATCGAAAGAAATGAAGGTGCATCCTTTTGCCGGCTCAAAACAATCCTTGAATTCATCGGCAACTTTATTGCCGGCGGGAATATTTTGCATGTTCGGATTTTCCGAGCTTAACCTGCCCGTAACCGTACCAGTTTGCAAATAATTCGTATGGATCCTTCCATCCTTGGAAATTAATTCTTGAAAAGGTTTTATATAGGTTGATAGCAGCTTAAAAAGTTCGCGATATTCCAATATCAGATCTATTATCTTGTGTTCGTTCTTTAATGAAATAAGGGTTTCAAAGTCAGTAGAAATGGCGCCTGTTGGAGTTTTTTTTATCTTTCCGCCGGTTGGCGCAGTGATCGTAAGCTTATTAAATAAAATTCCACCCAGCTGTTTAGGCGAATTGATATTGAACGATGCTCCGGCCTCTTTATATATTTTTTTCGTAAGTTCTAAAAGTTTTTTTCCAGCTGCCTTATCTAAAATTTCCAGTTTATTTTTGTCTACGCCTATGCCATTCATTTCCATATCGGCCAACACCAAAAGAAGCGGCATTTCCAGTTCGTGAAACAATTTTTCCATCCCAAATTCCTTAAGTTTCCCAGCAGCATATTCTTTCAATTCTTCTAAAATTTCTTCGGAAGCGTCGAATTCTTTATGAATATATTTAGGCGCCAAATACTCTCCGGTATAATTTTCTTCGTCCGGATTTATCAACCAAAAAGCTACACCTAGGTCAAAAATATCTTCGGGCATCTTTCTTCCCCTTCTTTTCAATTCTTTTATTGCGTCTTTTAAATTAAAGCCGATCATACCCGCTCAGTTAGACTCTTGAATCCAAGCTCTCCAAAATATTTTTTTAAAGTTTCTTTGTCAAAACCGGAGAATTTAATATCTTCTAAAGAAATTTCAAGCGGCGCATCTCTTTTTATGGTTGCTAGCCGCTTAGACAAAAAAGCCATCTCTTTATTTGCTGATAATTTTTCTTTCAGAACTTTCTTAGAGATCAGTTCTATATTTTCATAAATATTTTCAACTGTGCCATATTCTTTTATCAGATCAGTCGCGCCCTTGGGACCGATCCCTCTCACGCCTGGAATATTGTCCGACGTATCACCCACAAGTGCTTTAAAATCCACCAACTGTCTCGGTGAAAATCCATAATCCTGCAAAAACTGCGATTCATTATAAACAACTGTTTTGCTGACTCCTGTTTTCAAAAGTTCTTCCACCACCTTGTCGCCATCCACAAGCTGAAGATTATCTTTATCTCCGGAAAAAATGATAATTTTAAGACCAAAATTATCATCCCGAGTCTGTTGAGAGCTCTCATCCTTATCCTTGAACATTTCAGCTAGAGTCCCCACAATGTCATCAGCCTCCAATCCGGATTTTTCTACCACCTTAATTCCAAATTTTTCAAAAGTGTTATGTGCTTCAATAAGCTGAGGGATCAATAAATTGTCAGTTGGCGGTCTATGCGCTTTATATTGTTTAAAAAGCTCGTCCCGAAAAGTCGGCTCGGGCCTGTCAAAAGCCGCAG
>JAMCXE010000054.1 GCA_023474975.1 Patescibacteria group bacterium | reverse complement strand
CAACTATCATAAAAATTTTTCCCAATAAAGACATTGCTTTAAGCTATTACAAAAAATTACAATATTCAATTTTAACGAATATCGGAAGCTCCCGGCGTCGAACTAGCAGCCGCACCCGCGACGGAGTTTTTTTGCTGATCTACTGGAGCGACATTTATGGTAGATGAGGCCGTGGTTGGTTTACATTCACCTCTATAATAAGCCCATTCATCACAGCTTGAGCCATCACTAAATATACAAACCCCATACTGACCACCATTTTGATCGTTCATTATTTTTTCTTCAAATCCTTGATCTATACAATAAACAGCGGCTGGATTAGCAATGCCGATCAATGTTGAAGTTGCAACCTCCGAAGAAATATTGGAAGCGTCGGAATCTCCTTCTATATTTTCCGGTTTAACGCAAACGCTATACCCTATATTAGATCTATTTTCTTTAAGTCCATAGCAACAAGGTTTATTTACCGGGCCGATAAGAGGATCTCTATTAACTTTTTCATTTTCCTTACCACAATCAACTACCACTGTCGGCGCGGCAATTTGAGACTGAGGTATAACTAAATTATCGCTTATCTGCTGCACGGTTGCAGAAGCAATATCGTTGCTAATCACAGTGCTGCTCGCAGCAGTCGGCAATAATTTAACGGTAGTTGAAGAAACTCTTAGGGGCATTAGGTTTTTTTGTAACTGATCAATAATAGCGGATTTCTGAACAGGATCGCCAAAAGGAATAGCCTCAAGCATCTGTTTTGCAATAGTCGATCCCACGGTATCGCTAACACTCTGAATAGTTTTGGATAGCTTGCTGCCAATATTTTGTTGAACTTGAAGCAGCGCTTTCTGAGCCTCCGCCGGAACCTTTGTGATAAGATCACTAATTATTTCCAACGATCGGACATTTTTTAATACACTCCCCTTAGACAGATCAAGAGCGCTTTGCATTTTTTTTGCAAATATAGCCGGACTACTACTGGCAACTATTGCCGCAGAATCATCAATTGCCTTTTTAGCAGAGTTAATGGCGGATACCACTTCCTTGCTATCACTATCATCTGAAGCTATCTCATTGAGAACTTTTTGATGGAGGACGGTGCTGCTTGCAATTGAACCGATCAATTGATCTATCCCCGGAGTTGAAGAAGCGATATTCAAAGACTCTAACATCGAACTTAATTTTTCTTGCTCGGCTTGATAATTCCGAATGCCCCTTACTATTGCGCTGTTATCATTAGGAACTATTTCTTGTATTTTTTTAGCCTCGGCGGCGGTTTCATTGGCTATCTTTAATTGAAGCTCTGCTTTAGCTAATGGATCGAAAGTCAGAGCTAATTGGATATTCCTACCGATCTCTTTAAGAAAATAAAATGGGTTCGTCGGTAAAATACCCAAATTGCCTGCATTTAGATCGGCGACGCCGATGTTCTCTTCTTGCTGTATGCTCTGAACATTTAGGGCGGCCGCGCTTGTTTTTGTTTGGGCGAAGGAGATATTTGCCGATATTAGCAACAAAGTAAACAAAACCAACGTCTTTTTCATAAGTTATATAATCAAATTTGTCTTAATTTGATTATACCAGATAAAACCAATTAAATCAGCCACCCCCTGCATATTTACCATGCACCAGCTACTTAACTAATAAAAAACCTAAAAACATCCGCCGGCTTTTTATTATCTAAAACAATAGACGCCAATGCGATCAAAAAAGGAAATTTATCTTTATTTTTGCCAAGCAGGCCCACGATAGAAGCTAATGACCGATAGCCTTCGCTTTCCAAACAGCAAATCCCGGTTTTGCCCAACCCCTCCCCGGTTTCCCTATTTCTTGAATATTGGCTAAAACCAGTGCTAACCAAATCGCCCAAACCCGCATTTCCCAAAACAGTTATATCTTTACCACCCAAAATTTTATTGATCTTTCTCATTTCGCCGATCGCCATCGCTACTAGACTACCCTTAGTATTTTTTCCAAGATCCAATCCATCTACAATACCAAGCCCTAAGGCATAAATATTCTTTAAAACTCCGGAAAAAGCAACGCCCTTAAGATCCGAGGAGTATGTAATAATCAATCTGGTTTCCTTAAAAATACCAAAAATCTTTCTAAAATCTTTACGACTTTTTATAGCTACAGCCGCAAAGCCATTTTTACCAGCTGATAATTCCTCTGCGAGCATTGGACCGCCCAAAATAGCCAAACTTTGCCCTTTCGGCAATTCGTCGGACATAACAGCATCCATTGTTTTTAAAGAATTTTCTTCTATGCCTTTAGCCAGGCAAACTACAATAGCCAATTTGTCTAAGTATTTTTTTATGGCAGAAATCGCTTCGCGCACGTGCCAAGAAGGTACGCAGATAAAAACCACCTCTGCGCCCGAGATCGCACTGCTCAATTCTTTTTGATCGGCACTGCCGTTCTTATCCCAAGTTTCAATTATCAAATCCACCCTGTTTTTCAATAGACCATGGATCGCCCTTCCCAATTGGCCATAACCTATTATTGCTATTTTTTTAATACCCATAATTATTTTAATCGTTATTTAAAAAACGCTTATGGCTGAAGAACATTATCGGTGTTCCCATCTACAGATATGATCACCCTTCTGGCATTTTTATCAAAGCTTATGACCGTCCAATATATTTGAGCTTTTATTGCCGTAACACGACACGATCCGGCAACTCCATTTTCTATGTCTTTACTAAAATCAACCTTCACGATACTACCCTCATCTTTTATATAATTTATTCTTACATTTTCGGGAATATTACTTACATAACCATCTTCTTTTTCCTTATCGGTTAAACCATTCAATAAAAGATTCAACGCCTCCTTTAAAGTTAATTTATCCGCACTGGCGGTACGAAGAACGGGAAAAACTTTTAAACAAGTCATCTGGGGATCGAGGTTCTTATTTAAAAAATAAATTTGATAAACATCAGTTAAAACATCATTGAAGTTCAGCGGCACCTCAACCAAATCGATAATGCTTCCATCTTTAGGAGACTTATCAAATACTCGTAAAATGATCCTGTCCGTGTTCAGATCGGGTAAGATAGTCTCAATTTTAAACGGACCAAAAAGCCCAACGTCTTGGGAATTTGCATAAGCCGCACCGGAAGCTATTTCCACTCCTGAATGAACATTTAAAACTGACCAATTGAACTGGTTTTCAAATACTCTAGCTACACCCTCTACGAGCAAATGCCTACTGACCGTCTCGTTGGCGGACGGAAAATTAACGATAATATTTCCTTCCGAGCTCTTAAGAGATGAATGGCCGGCTTTGCTGGTAAATAAACCAAAAAAAACTAAGCAAAAAACTAAAATAAAAAAAAACAATACCCCTCCGGCAAAAAAGATCTTTTTCGCTTTAATCATATAGCCTTATTAATTCATCAAATTTACTTATCCTTTCTCTGACAGGGGCGCCTATTTTAACGGCATCCGCACCGGCAGCCTTAGCTAAATGAATGATAAAGTTATCTTCTGTCTCTCCTGAACGATGAGATTGGAAAA
>JAMCXE010000019.1 GCA_023474975.1 Patescibacteria group bacterium | reverse complement strand
TGTTTTGCAATATTAAAGTTGGAAAAGAGCTTGATTTTGTTTTTGATAAGAAAACAGGAGCTCTCAAAGAACTTGCCTATGATATAGACACGGAAAATAAGCTTATAGTGGACAATGTATCAACATCTACAGATGCTGATTGGCAAGCAACGAGTTCGCCCATAAACTATCAAATTCAAATTGCATCGGCCGAGGGAACCATAGGTTCTTCTTTGTATGAAACAATGATAAGACAGAACCTCGATCAAAGACTAATAATAGCGTTAGCAGACATGTTTGCTTGGCAGATCGATTTTGCCGGAGAGATCCAGAATGGCGATACTTTTAAAGTTATATATGAAAAAAGATATCTAAATGGCAATTATATTATGCCCGGTAATATTTTAGCCGCTAAATTTATAAATAATGGCAAAGAATATACTGGTTATTATTTTAAGAATAGCGATGGAAAAGAGGGATACTATGACAGGGATGGTAAGTCTCTTCAAAAGGTGTTTTTAAGACCCCCGATTCAATACAAATACATCAGTTCGGGATTCAGTTATAGCCGCTTGGATCCGGTTACCCAAACATACTATCACGCTCATCGTGCGTTAGACTTAGCCGCCAATTATGGCACGCCAGCCGTTGCTATCGGCGATGGGATGGTTATTCAGGCTGGTTGGAATGGTCCATACGGAATCTCTGTCACTATCAGATACAATGAAGAATATACTAGCGTTTATGGTCATTTTGAAGCTTTGGCAAAGGGAATTAAAAAGGGGGTCGATGTAAAACAGGGTCAAGTCGTGGGCTATGTCGGCTCGACAGGTGAATCTACCGGACCTCATTTGCATTACGAGATACATAAATTTGGTGTATATGTTAATCCATTTAATATAGAAGTTCCGGATGGAAAGCCCGTGAAGGACTCTGATAAGACCCAATTCGAAGAAGTTGTTAAAAAGTATCAGATCTAATAAAAGTATTTAATTATTTTTTGTTGAAGATGTTGTTGAAACCGCCATTAAAATAAGTTTTAATTAATATATGATAAAAAACAAACCAGTACATAAGAGTAAGCAAATGGTTCGGAAAATAAAAATAGCGGCCTTTGATATAGATGGCACTATTTTTCGGTCTTCGCTATTGATCGAGTTGGTCAATGGTCTTGTAAAAGAAGGAATTTTCTTAAAAAAAGCGGAAGAAGAGATAGAGGATGACTATCATGCTTGGCTTAATCGCATTGCTAATTATGATACGTATATAAATAAAGTAGCAGAAGTTTATTTTAGGCACATCGTCGGATGTAAAAGCAGCGATGTTTTAAAGATCGGAAGGCTAGTTATGAATAAACAAAAAAAGAAAGTTTATAGATTCACTAGAGATCTGGTAGGGGATCTTAAAAAACAAGGTTATTATTTGATCGCCATTTCTGGTTCTCCTGTATTTATGGTAAAGGATTTTGCAAAACATTTTGGATTTGATATGGCGTTTGGAACCGCATTGAAGGTAGAGAAGGGTTTATTTACCAAAGAGTTTGCGCAACGGGATAGCTATGATAAAAAAAGTAAATTATTAATGAAAATCGTTGATCAATTAGATATAAGTCCGGATTGGAAAAATTCCGTTGCTGTTGGCGATAGCGCTACTGATATTTCGATGCTGGAATTGGTGGGTAAGCCAATAGCTTTTAATCCAGATTGGAGTTTTAGTTGATTATGCCAAAAAGCATGGTTGGAGAATTGTTGTAGAGAGGAAAAACATAGTTTACGATATAAAAGAATTTGATTTTATTCATTATAAAAATCAGTAGAGACAGGTTTTGACTATTTTTTTGTTTTTTGGATATTTAAGCGTTTTTATGATATAATCCACATATAAAAAGATTTTAATTTTGTAAAATATGTCAAAAGATATTAAAAAAGAAGAAGAAAAGGCAAAGCAGACTCCGTCTTATACCGCTAAAGATATTTATGTTTTGGAGGGTCTTGATCCGGTAAGAAAGAGGCCTGGAATGTATATAGGTACTACAGGGATAGACGGCTTGCATCATTTGATATGGGAAGTTGTCGATAATTCTATTGATGAAGCAATGGGTGGATACGCTAAGAATATCCGCGTTGAGCTTTTGCCGGATAATAAAGTGGCTATTACTGATGACGGCAGAGGTATTCCTGTTGAGATCCATAAGCAAACTAAAAAATCGGCGTTGGAAACTGTTATGACCACTTTACACGCAGGAGGAAAGTTCGGTGGTGATTCTTATAAGGTTTCAGGGGGTCTTCACGGTGTCGGAGTTTCTGTGGTTTGCGCCTTGTCTACATGGATGAAAGCCGAGGTTTGCAGAGACGGTAGTCTTTATGAACAGGAATATAAGCAGGGCAAGCCGCAGTATAAGGTTAGGAAGGCCGGTAAATGCGATCAAACTGGAACTAAGCAAACTTTTCAACCTGATCCGGAGATATTCAAAGTAACGGAATTTGATCGTAAAAAGATCGTAGATCATTTGCGTCAGCAGGCCTTTTTAACAAAGGGTGTAAAAATAGAATTTATTGATTCACGAAAGGCTCCGGTTTATTACCACAGTTTTCAATTTGACGGAGGAATTTTGTCGTTTATAAAGTATTTAAGTGAAACTTCGAAGTCTCTTCAGGATCAGCCATTTTACGTAGAAAAAGAATATGAGCAAATAGGCGTTGAAGTTTCCCTTATTTTTAACGATGAATTGGAAACGGAGGAACTTAGCTTCGCTAATAATATATACACTCCCGATGGCGGAACGCATTTAACGGGATTTCGGTCAGCCTTAACAAGGGTTTTGAATGATTTTGCAAAAAAAGAAGAATACATAAAAAATGCTGATGAAAATTTGACCGGCGATGATGTGAGGGAGGGTCTTACCGCTGTTGTATCGGTTAAGGTCAGGGAGCCGCAATTTGAGGGCCAAACAAAGGCAAGGTTGGGAAATACAGAAGCTAGGACGGCAGTTGAGGTTGTTGTCGGTGAGGCGCTAAAAGATTTTTTGGAGAGATTCGGCTCTGATGGAAGAAGAATAATAGAAAAGTGCATGTTGGCCGCAAAAGCCAGGAAAGCTGCCAAAGCCGCGCGTGAAACCGTTTTAAGGAAGGGCGTTTTAGATGGTCTTACCTTGCCCGGAAAATTAGCTGATTGTAGCTCAAGAAAACCGGAAGAATCGGAATTATTTATTGTAGAGGGAGACAGCGCCGGTGGCAGTGCTAAACAAGGAAGGGATAGAAGAACTCAAGCTATTCTTCCTTTGCGTGGAAAGATCTTAAATGTGGAAAAGTCCAGGATGGATAAGATGCTTCTTAATAAAGAAATTAAATCTTTAGTGGTGGCTCTGGGCACTGCTATCGCCGAATCATTTGATATAGCGAAGCTTCGCTATCACAAAATTGTATTAATGACCGATGCCGATGTTGATGGTGCGCATATTAGAACGCTGCTTCTTACTCTTTTTTATCGCCATTTTCCTAAGGTAGTGGAAGGCGGGTTTCTATATATAGCTCAACCGCCGCTTTATCGCCTTCAGAAAGGAAAGGAGTTTAGATACGTTTATAGTGAGTCAGAAAAAGAAACGGCTGTAAAAGAAATGACAAAAAAAGTAGACGAAAAAATAAATGCTCAGAGATATAAGGGTCTTGGAGAAATGAATCCGGATCAGCTTTGGGAAACAACAATGAATCCGGGTAACAGGATTCTGAAGAGGGTGGAGATAGAAGATGCTGTGGGCGCGGATAAGATGTTTGACGTTCTTATGGGCGAAGACGTGGAACCTCGTAAAAATTTTATTCAGGCACACGCCTTATCAGTTAAGAACCTAGACATATAAGCGATTTTATGGTAAATTTTTAATCAC
>JAMCXE010000042.1 GCA_023474975.1 Patescibacteria group bacterium | reverse complement strand
ATTTTTATCTACTAAAGCTTTTAATAAGACTTGAGAATCCATATTTAAAATTTAAACAATTAAAATGGCAAAAATGGATTATCTCTGCCAATGCTCTGCGTCGATCCACCGGTCGAAGACGGACCACTGATTCCCTGCTGCGTCTTTGTCTGCAATTCCTGCTTAGCAGCACTTATATCAGACTTAAATTGATTGCTATTAATAACCGAAATATCGGAAATCGTTTTCTGACTTGAGGGGGCTATATATTCAATGAATGGCGTGGCGGAAAAAAATAGCAGATACGCACCTACAATAACAACCAAAAACAGTAATGAGACCATCAATACCGGTATCCAACTAAACTGTTTTTTTTCTTCAGAAATTATTATAGCCATGTTATTGTACTTGATAATAAGTATCAACGACTAGTTCGAAGTCAAAAATAGATTTATTCGTGACATCAGTCTGATATACACGCAGTGTCCTAACATCCATTATTCTTATATTGTTTTCCAAAAAATTAAGAAGAATTTTGAATGATGGATATGAACCGGACATTTTTAAAGTAGTTCTCAGGGTACCATAACTTTGTACCAGTGAATTTCCAGATTTCATGCGCTGAATAGGCAATGTCTCTAAATTTATTGAATTAATAGAAATGCTATTCAACGCGCTAATGCTTTGAATCTGATAAACAACGCTGGCCACATTATCCTGGTCAGGAAGAGCTAGGGTTAAATTATTCTGAATTTGCTGTATATCAACCTGATTTTTTCCATATAAATTATTAACGTAATCAATGGCCTGAGACTGCGCATCATAAAAATCACTTCGCGACTTAAGCTCGCCTCTTAAATTTTGAATATTTGCATATTCGGGCTGAAGATAAGAAGCATAAACAATAAGAGCTACCAATATCAATGTAGCCGAACCAAATAGCGCTAACAATCTTTTAGTTGATGCTTTCATTATTTTGTAAATAATTTAGATGACAAGGTTAAAGTAACCTGAAAATTAACTAAGCCGTCGACCACTCTAGACTGATTTAAAATATATCCGGTTATCATTGGATTTTTATTATTCGGATTGTTGGGATCTCTGTCGAATTGATACAACTGCTGCCCCAAGGCCTCATAATTAGACGCTAGCCCGGACAATACTAATTTTTGATTACTGATATCCAAATCAAAATTATTATAATAAACTGAAGGATTTGTAATTCCTTCTAGCATTGGAAAGATTTTATCGGTATAAATATGAGCCGCTGAAAGATTTTTATAATTAGCAAGGCGGGAATAAAAAGTTGCAAATGTATTTTGGGCTTCTGGTGTAACCTTACTAGTCAATTGACTGATAGCTTGCTCCTTTAAAGATATTTGCGAATTTAAATAATTTGCATAACCGACATGCAGCCCAAAATAAGCCAAAACAGACAAGACAAAAACAAAAGAAGAAAATATCAAAAGACCCCACGGTAAACCGCTGCCGAGCTTATCGGACTTCATCACCTGTTCCGAAACATTTTGACTGTATTGCGGCATATATGTTTATTTTACCAAATCTTAGACTTTTTTATATTTGTTTAACTCCTAAGCCCAAAGCTACTACGAAATTCGGATTCAGATCTCTAACTATAGGCTCCATATCAGAAGGATAAGTAATTTTGGAAAAAGGCGCGGCTTTAGTTACCGGAAGAGCCATCTGACCCTCAACATATTTCTCTATGCCGGGCAAATTAGCGCCCCCGCCGCTTAAAATAACATTTGTAACCTTTTCGTTATAATTCTTTTCAAAATTATTCTTAACTCTTATTGCTTCATTAATTATAACATCTAATATGGGCATCATTAATGTGGATAACTCATACTCTCCTCCGGTTCCTGTAAGGCCCCTCAATTTCTTTAGATCCTCCGCTCGACGAATTCTTATATTCAGACCAGAAGCGATGGTTTGGGTCAAGGAGCCGCCGGCAAAATCAGTCTGACCGGAAAATTTTAAATTGCCATCTTGAGCCACGTAAATACTGGTTGAACGAGAACCAATGTCGATTATTAACGTGTCTTCGGCAATACCGCTGGTTAGGATGCGCGCTGTACTAAGACCTTCTATTTCCAACGCCATAAGATCCAGACCGGCTGCCTTAAAAATATTTTTGTATCTAGAAATAATTTCATTCGGAACAGATATTAATAATATCTGCTGCTTTTTATCTCCATTTTCATCTTTTTTCTCACCAACCCTTAACCAATCGACAGTAACAGAGCTTATAGGGAGCGGAATGTATTGCTTTGCCTGAAAACTCATAATTTTTTCAGTGTCGCTATCTGGCATTAATGGCATTTCCAAAAGCGTAGTAAAGGCAGAAAATGACGGCAATGAAGCAATTGCAGTTTTTGCTTTACTACCAGAATGCTTAACGGTCATTTTTAAGAGATCCACTGTTTCGTTTTCAAGCATTTTCAGAGAGCTTGTCTGAATAGCGTTATTCGGCCGCTCCAAATGACCATAACTTTCCAGAAACCCATAAGTTCTGAGAAAGGGCAAGCCCTTTGTTTTCACAAGTTCCACAACCTTTATCGAAGTGGTGCCGATATCAACGCCCAAATATGCGCCGGCGCCCAACAGTCTTTCTAAAAAATTAAAAGCCATAAATTTAATGATTTATACTTATAACTATATCAAAAAATGAATATACTCACAAAAACAAAAAATATTTTATTAGACATTTTGTTTCCTCCGATCTGCTTGAACTGCGGATTTGACTTAAAAGAAAAAGAGAAACGGGACAAAATCTGTGAAAAATGCATGGACTCAATAATTACCTACTCTTCATTTTTTTGCCCGAAATGTAAATCGCGTATTCCGGGAGAAGAAAAAACTTGTCATAAAGATGTAAAATATTTGCTGGCTCCGGTTACAAATTATAAAAACGATTCGGTAAAAAATATAGTTAAATTTATAAAATATAATAGGTGGACTAGTTTGCTGAATACGATAGAGCCTATTTTAGAAAAATACTTAAGTTTGCTGAAGTATAATTTTGAAAATTTTATAATAATACCAATTCCCCTTCATAAAGATCGCGAGCGAGAACGGGGTTTTAACCAGTCAGAATTAATTGCCAAAATAATTTGTAAAAAAACCGGGGCGTCTATTAATATTAATGCCCTAAAAAGAATTAGATTTACCAAGACACAAGCCGAGTTAAAGGATCCGGAAGAACGAATGAAAAATGTTAAGGATTGTTTTGCGTTGATTGATCCAAATGAAGTAAAAAATAAAAATATTATTCTAGTGGATGATGTTTTTACAACTGGCTCAACTATTAACGAAGCTGTAAAAAATTTGAAGCAGGCAGGAGCTAAAAAAATAATAGCCTTTGTTTTTGCAAAGGCATAATTTTTTTAATCTAAGATCTAATTGTGGACCATGCGAGAATTGAACTCGCGTCTCCCGGATGCAAACCGGGTGCTCTACCACTAAGCTAATGGCCCTTGAACAAAAGAATAGATTAAAAATTAAAAAACGGCAAATTTTTGTACTATTCCCGTATCAAATTCTTCAATAACTCTACACTTTTATTATTTTCCCCATCAAAAGTAAAATCAATAAGAACGCACTCTTTAATTATCCGAGTTAAATTATTGATACCTCGAAATATTTTCTTATAAACTAAACAAGCCTGCTGCGGCGCGACCCCGCTTTTCGGCTTTAAAATGCGATTTCGATTTGTTGCAGAAGCGGGAGGATTTTTACCCCCACACCTATGTATAGGTGTGGGGGCGTGCCTCCGATTAAGATTTTTCTTCCAAGGCGGAGGGGGTGAGATTCGAACTCACGATACTCTTTCGAGTATACCGCATTTCGAGTGCGGCCCATTCGACCACTCTGGCACCCCTCCGCCTTGAAAATAAACTCGCATACCGCATTTCGAGTGCGGCCCATTCGACCTCTCAGGC